>CAYSYY010000364.1:0-4233 GCA_964435265.1 uncultured Gemmatimonadota bacterium | reverse complement strand
CTTGTGGAGCCACCGGGCGGAATCGAACCGTCGACATCCTCATTACGAGTGGGTTTCAAGGGTATTTGCCAACATATCGAAATCACTTAACTATTTGATATTACTAACTTTGGGGAGTATAAACAATAGAAAGAAAATAAGCTAAAAAATCAATTACTGTCACATTTTGTCACGTTTTGTTTAAATAGATACATATCAAGCCCCTAAGACTATACGACATTAGGGGTTCTTTTATGCTATGCATGAATACCACAAGATAACATAACGCCTATCTAAAGCTTTTTCACACCCTTAAAATATCTTTTTCTAATTTAAACGGAGATGAGATAAAGTTTTTCTTGACATTTTGTTACAAAAAATTATAGATTTTGTATTAAATAGAAATAATATTAATTGTAACTATTTTAAATAACATGAGTTTTGAATTCAAAGATGTATGTTCAATTACTGGTGTTTCTCCTCGTCAGTTGCTCTATTGGACTAATACAGGATTAGTGACCGATTCAGCCTCGAGTCAGCGTATGAAACGCCAAAAATTCAGATACAATCTACGGGATATTTTAATCGTTTTGGTTATAAGGGAGCTTCGCGATAAGGGTTTAAGCTTGCAAAGAATTCGCAAGAGTGTAGAAAGGGTTAAAAAGTTATGGGGCAAAGAACACCCACTTGCTCAACTTAGGGTAGCCTGCTTGGCTAACTCTATAGTGTATAAAAAAGATGGGGCTTATATAGATGCCTTGACTGGACAACAAGTTATCGAAGTAGCAATGCAGAAAATTCGCAACAGTGTAGAGTCGAAACGTTTAGGAAAGACTGAGAGTATGGTAATGAGGGTTAAAGAGAGGTTCCTTGATAGAGTTTCTGAAATGTGAGTTCATGATCATATTTGTTACTGTTAATGAACTATTTGCATTTTCTATCAACAGTATTCTATAATAATTTTGCTCCATCTACTGCTTTATCCAAATAAAGAGTTAGTCTCGTAGCTATAATAATAGCGAGCTTTTTATGGGAGATACCTTTCTGAAATCTTTTGACCCTGTTGTACAGCTTGGTATTTATTTTGTGGCGGTGGGTTTTCTTATTCCCCTGATACTCACTCCTGTCTTGCAAATTAGTTTTCGACTCCTGGGGAAACCTCTTAAGCTAGATCTCATGTCATTAAGAGATAAAGAGTATTTGCTTAAATACTCGGGGATTCTTGTGGTTGTGGGGTCAGTAATCATTATCATATATATGATAGCTGTATTATTTTTTAATTATGCTAAATAGGATAATGATCAACTATGGCTTTTCTTAACGATCGAACAATTCAAGATCAGCTAGATTGTTTCATCTTATCACCTGATCCTATTGAATTTGATAAGAAAGGAAGGCCTAAGCAATTACAACCCTCATCATATGAATTAAGGCTTGGCGACGAAATTTTTCTCAGTAGTGATAAGAAATTAGTCAAACTCGGGCAGGATCAATGTGAGATTTCAATTAGACCAGGTGATTTCGCTATACTTTTGACATATGAATGGGTAAAGATTCCGAAAGCTTTCATGGCTCTAATCTCTATTAAGACTACTTTCAAGAATATGGGGCTTGTAAATATCTCTGGCTTCCATGTCGATCCTGGCTGGGAAGGAAACCTTTCATTCTCTGTCTACAATGCCGGCCCGGGAGAAATTATCTTACGACATAAGGAGCCTACATTTATCATATTTTTTACCAAATTAGATCATCCATCCGAAAAACCTTACGAAGGTGAACATCAGGATCAAGATCAAATTTCTTCAAGCGCTATGAATAAATTAACAGGGAAACCTGTCTCCCCTTTAGACTTAGATACAAGGCTTAAGGACTTAGAACACACTGTAAGAATCCAGTGGGGTCTATTAGCTGCGTTAGCCATTGGTGTCCTTGTGACTTTAATTAGAGTATTAATGAACATTAACATTAACTAGAGACTAATATGCCATATAAGCTAAAAGAATTATGTCTAGAGGTTACCAACTCTTGCCCTATGGAATGCCAGCATTGTTCAAGTTGCAGCATGAAAGTAGGGAACGAAAGCTGTTATCATATGCCCATTTCCAAAGCCAAAAGTGTTGTTCAAGAATTCGTTGAGCTTGGTGGTAGTATTCTTGAGATATCAGGGGGTGAACCTTTAACCTATCCATTCCTTTATGAACTTTGTAATTATGCGGCCAGCTTGAAGCTTGATGTTCGCTTGTATACTTCAGGCATTTCCTCTGAGGATGGAAAAGTTCTAAGCGGCATTAATTTCTCTGAAGCGGAGACTTTGAAGCTACAAGGTGTCAATAAAGTCATCTTCAATCTTCAAGGCGCTTCTTCAACAACACATCAAAAGATAACCGGAGTAAATGGTACTCATAAATTGGTGCTTGAAGGAATCAAAAACACCAAAGCGGTGGGTTTGTGGACTGGAATTCACTTCGTTCCAATGAAACCCAACTTTCTGGAATTGCCAGAATTGGCTGAGCTTTGTATGAAACTTGGAGTGGATGAGTTGGCCTTACTCAGATTTGTACCTCAGGGACGAGGAAAAGAAAATCAAAACTTGTTGGAACTAACCTCTAGTCAATTTGATGAACTACTTGGTTTAGTCCTCCGCCTAATGGAAAAATATCCTAAATTGAACATTCGCGCTGGTTGCCCACTAGATTTCCTTTCTTTGTATGACCCAAAAATAAAGCCCCACCACTGTAAGGCTGGCCTTTGCACTTGCATGATAGCACCCACAGGGGAAGTATTGCCTTGCCCGGGCTTTAAGAACTCTTCAGATTTTATTGCCGGAAACATATACCAACAAAGCCTAATTTTGATATGGCAAAACGGCTTTCAATTACTGCGCGAATTCAACTATGAGGACATTACTGGTCCTTGTCAGGCTTGCCCAGACTTAAATAAATGCTTTGGAAGATGTGCTGCACAGAGGCATATCATAAATGGAGATATTTACAAAGGCCCGGATCCCGGTTGCCCCAAAAAGGAGCAAATATCTTTTGTAGATCTGCAAATATCGGCATTAGGATCCAAATAAATATGAAAAGAGGTTCGCTTCAAAAAATTTAAAGCTCAATATAATTATCTAAGATTATTACCCTGTCCTTTCTTATAGCTTCCAAAATAGATTTTAGTGTTACCGCAGAGACATAAGCTTTATCCATGGTTACTCCCACAACCTTTACCATGAAGCTAGGAATATAAGATGGATCTTCCTTGCGCCACCATTGCAGTTCTATATCAAAACAATATTCCATTAGTTTAGTTACTAAAACTCCAGTCGATTCCAGAGAGTAAGTCCGTTCTGACGGGTTGCGACACTTTTTTCCATCTTTCACTGAGCACCGTTTGGGTCGACAAGCAGAACAATGACCAGAACTTATGAAATATCCACTAAGGGTTTTAGCAAGTCTTCTGCCCACTCGATTTGTAAGGGCGGTCATAAAAGTCTCGACGAAAACCCACCTGATGTAATAAGAACCATAAAGTATTCTATAAGGGTAATATTGGGTATTCATTTTAGCATAGAGTATTAAAATCTCATTTCCACATATGTCTGTAAAACTTGGAGAATATGGTGGGCAACCGCCATTACGACCGTAGAGTCTGCAACCTCTCAAGCAAGCATTAGTCGTAGCTTCCATATCAACAGGAATACATTGGCTGCGTAAGACTCCATAACCAACTTTAAGAGGGTATGTATTGCCCTTTATAGTGCGATATAAAATTTGAAATGAGCCCCTGATGCTAGGTTCTACTTTAGTCATGGATTCCGTATACCACAAAAAGAATAAAAGCTAAAGAATTTGAATCCAAGCCATTAAGGCTATTGATTATAGCGGATTTCGTCAATAAGCAATTTTGTTATTGCTAGATCTCGCGAAATCCTGCAATAAGGGTATTTGTTATTGCAGGATTTAAAATTTGAAAGCGAAGAGATTGAAATTTGAATTTTTGCTTAAGAAAAACATAGATTTAGGCTTTGATAGTATTATGCCTTTATGTCAGGGTCTATAAGATAAAATTCTTGCACAGACAGAGGGCAGGCGGTTTATAGGAAAACGAGATACATTTGACAATAAATAAGGAAAAGATGCTCCATATCGTCCTTGATATGGAGCAGAATTGTTGAAGGCGATTGATGGATTTACGTGCTTCATCTGTAGATAAGCTATTTTAATTTAGGTGAAATGATAATTTCCACCCGCCTGTTCTGAG
>CAYSYY010000363.1:0-4261 GCA_964435265.1 uncultured Gemmatimonadota bacterium | reverse complement strand
TTCACCGCCGGCTCCACCCTCGACCCCTGGTACGACGGTGCCGCTTTCGCCGCGCGCGGGGTGGTGTTCTTCACCCTGCAGTACCGACTGGGCCCCCTCGGCTGGCTGGACCTGAGCCGCCTGAGTGAGGAGTACGCCACCAGTTCCCTCCCCGACTGGCGCGACCTGCGGGAGAGGAGCACCACGCTAGAAGATCTGGCCGGGTACTCCCTGATGTTCGTCAACGTCACCCGGGAGGACCGCGCGGAGCTGCTCACCGGCGAGATCGTGACCGACAACTACTTCGATCTGCTGGGGATCGACATGGCGCTGGGGCGGGAGTTCACTCCGGAGGAGAACCGTGTCCCCGCCGCCGACCCGGTGGTGGTCCTCGGGTACGGCTACTGGCAGGACGCCTTCGAGGGCTCGCCGGAGGTTCTGGGGCGGACCCTGACCCTGAACGGCATGCCGTTCACGATCATCGGGGTGGCCCCCCCGGAGTACCGGGGGCGGTTCCCGACCCTGCGGGCGGCCATGTGGATCCCGACCATGATGGCGGAGGTGGTGGATCCGGGCGGTCTGCTCGATGTCGTTCCCTCGCCGGGGGAGACCCGCATGGATCAGCGCGGGAACCGCTGGCTCTTCATGATCGGCCGGCTGGCCGAAGGCGCCGGGGCGGAGACGGCCCGGATCGAGCTGGCGACGCTCATGAGCACGCTGGCCGAAACGTATCCCGGTTCGAACGAGGGACGGGAGGTGCGGTTGCTGCCGGCCGGTGCGGTGCGCATCCATCCGGCGCTCGATCCGATCGTGGGCGGAGCCTCGGCCGTCCTGCTCGGGCTGGTTGGTCTGGTCCTGCTGGTGGCCTGCGCCAACATCGCCGGGATGCAGCTGGCCCGGGCCGCCGGCCGCCGGCGTGAGATCGCCGTGCGCCTGGCGCTGGGTGCCGGGCCGCGCCGGGTGATCCGCCAGCTGCTGACCGAGAGCGTCCTGCTGGCGGTGCTGGGGGGGCTGGCCGGGCTGCTGCTGGCCGTCTGGATGGTGGAACTGCTGGAGCTGCTGAGACCGCCCCAGGTCACCATCCGGTTCGATCTGGCGCTGGTCATGGACAGCCGGGTCTTCCTCTTCACAGGAGCGATCGCCCTGCTCAGCGGGGTGGTGTTCGGACTAGCGCCGGCGGTGCAGGCCGCCCGCTCGGGTCTGGTGGAGTACCTGAAGGAGATGCCCGCCCTCGGTTCCGGTCCGGGACGGGGTGGACGCCTGCGCACCGTGCTGGTCACCGGTCAGCTCGCCGTCTCCACCATCCTGCTGGTCGGGGCGGGTCTGATGGCCCGGAGCCTGGCGAACGCCCGGGAGGTGGATCCGGGGGTGGACGTCGACCGGGTGGCGGTCTTCAGCACCAGCCTGGAGATGATCGGCTACGACGCCGGGGGGGCCCGGCAGCTCTTCGAGCGCATCCGGGAAACCCTCTCCGGCCGGCCGGAAGTGGAGGCGGTCTCGGTGACCGCGCGCGCCCCGCTTTCATTCAATATCTGGATGCGCGATCTCTGCCTCGAGGGCCACCAGAGCACGCCGGAGGACGATCCCTACCAGGTGGACATCACCATTGCCGATGAAGCCTATTTCGAGACCATCGGGGTTCCCCTGCTGCGCGGCCGGACGATCCGGCGCACCGACACCGCCGAGGCTCCCGGCGTGGTGGTCGTCAACTCCGCCTTCGCCCAGCGGTACTGGCCGGGTGAGGATGCCCTCGGCCGGACGATCCGGCACAACGGCCTCCAGGGGACGCCCTACGAAGTGGTCGGGATCTGCGCCGACTACAAGGTCCGGTCGGTGACCGAGCCGCCCCGCCCGATGGTCCACTTCTCCCGCTACCAGAATCCGACCCGGGCCGGCACGATCATGGTCAGGGTCAGGGGTGACGCCGCCCCCCTGGTGGACCGGCTGGCGGCCGGCATCCGGGAGCTGGAGCCGGAGATCTCCTTCTTCGAGGTCGGGACCATACGGAAGAGCGCGCGGCTCTCCCTCTCGCCGATCGAGACCGGAGCCGCCCTCATCGGCGGGCTCGGCATGCTGGCCCTGCTACTGGCCGCCGTGGGGCTCTACGGGGTCATCGCCTACGCCACCAGCCAGCGGCGCCGTGAGATCGGGATCCGCATCGCCCTGGGCGCGCCGGAGGGGAGCATCCTGCGGCAAGTCGTGAGTCGGGGGATGCTCCTGGCCGCCGTCGGTGGAGGACTCGGCCTGCTCGGGGCCGCCGTGACCGCCCGGGTCCTGTCGGGCGTGCTCTTCGGAGTCGGGGCGCTGAATCTCCCGATCTATGCGGGGGCGCTGGTGATCCTGTTCGTCATCGCCGGTCTGGCCAACGCCATCCCCGCGCTGCGGGCGATCCGGGTGGACCCGGTTATCGCGCTGCGGCCGGAGTAAGGCATCGGCGACGGCGCTCATTTCCCTTGCCACACAAGGGGAACAATCCTACCCCTTGTGTCGTAAGGGGAAAATGAGAGGCAGTTACATGAACGCAGGAATCCATGACTGCCGGGGGATCACGCCTGCCGCGGACGCATTTTCCGACCGGTCCGCGGCCCGGAGTGCACCGATCGCATGAATCCCGATCCCCGCATCCGGCGCTTCTTCCGGATCCCGCTCCGCCCCGATCGGGTGGAGCGGGAGGTGGAGGAGGAACTCCGCTTCCACCTGCAGGAGAAGACCGAGAAGCTCATCGCCCGCGGGCTGGAAGTGGCCGAAGCGCGGGCGGAAGCGGAACGCCGGTTCGGGGATCTGGGGAGCGTCAGACGGGAGTGCCGCGGGATCGGCCGGCAGCGGGAACGGAGGCTCCAGATGCGCGAGCTCGCCGGCTCGATTCTCCAGGACATCCGCTTCGCCCTGCGCGCTTTCCGCCGCAGGCCCTCCTTCACCGTCATCGCGCTGCTATCCCTGGCTCTGGGGATCGGGGCCAACATCGCCATCTTCACGCTGCTCTACTCGGTTTATCTCAGTCCCCTGCCGTACCCCGAGGCCGAACGACTGCTCTATATCGAAGAGACCGCCGAGGCGTGGGGAGTGCCGCGCATGGATTTCTCCTACCCCGATCTGGTGGACACCCGGGCCCGGACCACTGCGTTCGCGGGGATCGCCGGTTTCTGGGGGGATGTCAGCTTCACTTACACCGGCGAGGGGGGAGCGGAACGGATCACCGGGAGCGAGGTGAGCTGGAACTTCGCCGAGGTCATGGGAGTGGCGCCGATCCTGGGCCGGGCGCCCCGGCCCGAGGATGAGGGACCCGGGGTCGAGAAGACCGTTCTCATCGGCGAGGGGCTCTGGCGGCGCAAGTTCGGCGGCGATCCCGATATCGTGGGCCGCTCGATCACGCTGGCCGGCGAGCCCACCGCCATCATCGGCGTGATGCCGGCCCATTTCCGCTTCCCGCAGTTCTCCGAGCTCTGGTCGCCGATGCGCTCCGATCCCACCCGGAACCGGGGGACCAACTTCATCACCACGGTCGGGCGCCTGTGTCCCGGGGTGACCCGGGCCGAAGCGCTGGCGGATCTCGCGACGATCATGGACGCCCTCGACGAGGAGTACTGGGGCGGGCGCGATCGGCTGGGAGTCATGATCACCGACCTGCGCGACTGGGTCTTCGGGGATACCCGCGAACCGGTGCTGGCCTTCTACGCCGTGGTCTGCCTGGTGCTGCTGCTGGCGTGCGCCAATGTCGCCAACCTGCTGCTGGCCCACATGACGACCCGGATCCAGGAGGTGGCGGTGCGCACCGCTCTCGGGGCGGGCCGGCTGCGGCTGGTGCGGCAGCTGCTGACTGAGAGCCTGCTGCTGGCGCTCGGCGGCGGCGGGCTCGGCCTAGGCGCCGGCCTGCTGGGACGCGGGCTCCTGCTCACACTCTCCCCGGTCGACATCCCGCCGGCCTTCACTTTCGTTCTGCGCTGGGAGGCAGTCGGATTGATCGCGCTCCTGGTGACCCTGACCGGCGTACTCTTCGGCCTGGCCCCGGCCTTGTTCTCGGCCCGGACCGATCTGCGACGGGTGCTCGGCTCGGGGAGCGGGCACTTCACCGACGGCGGCGGGAGGGCGGGCGTGCGGTCGCTGCTGGTGGCTTTCGAGGTCGCCCTGGCGCTCACCGTGCTGATCGGCGCCAGCCTCATGGTGAAGAGCATGATCCGGCAGCAGGCCACCGATCCGGGCTACGATCCCCGCTCGGTGGCCTCGATGTACATCACCCTGCCCGATGCCGCTTGTCTCGACGAAGATGAAATCGAATCCGGCC
>CAYSYY010000362.1:0-4304 GCA_964435265.1 uncultured Gemmatimonadota bacterium | reverse complement strand
CAACGGCTACGTCGATCACTTTCGGGAGAGGGCGTGGCCCGCTGGGTACGCCTGGATCACAGATGGAACGTTCAACGGCGCGCCACCCGTCGTCAACATGCCGACGTGGCCCCACTCTTTTGCATCGGCTTCCTCGAACGCAAGCCCTCACTTTCTCGCGAAAGACATAACCGGCTGCGACGACGCCGTTTTCGTGTCCCGTATCCGCGTGGGCTGCAAAAACGAGCTAGGGATCCGACTTGACGACGGGACGAACAACAACTACTCGGAGATCATTCTCGATCCAGACGGAGCCGGAGGCTATCACGTCGACTTTCGCACCGTGACCGGCGGCGGTGGTATCGTGGACACACAAGGCCCGTACTACGCCTCGACTGAGTACGTGGTAGTGGGCCTGGTCTACAACTCAGTTTCGGGCATCTATGGATGCACCGTTGCGGAAGAGGGACGCATCGTGCAGCCCTCCGGCTTCCTCCAGGGCGCGATAGGGTGGTCTCCAACTCGCGGCGGATCCATAATCAGGAACAACACCCTGGGCGCAGTATACTGGGACTGGATCTATGATGAGGTAGAATATCCATGACTAGACACCTTTACGGCATACACGACCTCTCGCAAGAGATAGGGCAGATCGCACAGGGGAAGGGGATCGGCCTGTGGATGCTCGACGCCATCGCCATCGGGCACGATCCAGACGACGCCGGAGGCCCAGACTACACCCACTGGACCGATCAAGGACACAAGATCATCTGCCGCCTGAACCACGGCTGGCACCCATACGGGACGATCCCGGAGCGACCCCTGTGGGGCGCGTTCTCCTCTCGAGTAGGGAACGTAGTCGCTGCCTCGAAAGGGTGCCACCATTGGGCCATTGGCAACGAACCGAACCTAGACATAGAGTGGCCCAACGGCCAGCAGATTGACGTGATGCGCTATGCGTCCGAACTGTTCCCCGCCTGCCGCGATATCATTCGTTCCCTCCCCGGACACGAAAACGATGTCGTGATGCCCTGGGCCATCGGCCCCTGGAACAACACTCTGGGCGACTATCGAGACCTCTACTGGAACATGATGGTCACCATCCGGGCAAACGGGGGATGCGATGCGCTCAACTGGCACACTTATACCCACGGATCGAGCCCTGCCCTGATCACCGACATGGGCACGATGGAGACCATCCCCGGCGCCCTCTACCAGTTCCGGGCGTACCAGGACTGGGCAGCGAACACACCGGGAGATATGCTCAACCTCCCGGCCTACATCACGGAGACAGACCAGAACGCTCCCTGGCAGGCGACGGGCTGGATCCTCGAAGCCTTCCGAGAGATCAACGACTGGAACCAGCACGGACACCCGATCGTCGACGCCCTGTTCCTGTACCGGGCTCAGAGCGGAGACGAGTACCAGATCGAGGACAAACCGGCGGTCGTGGCAGAGTTCGCGGCGGCAATGGACAAGCGGTACACAGTTCCCCCATACGACGATGGGGAAAACGGAGAGGACGGCGACATGGCACCTAAAATCGAGAACCCCAGCCTGGAACCACCCTACGCCCCTCAGAATCAGATCAACGAGATCCAGGTGGCTGCGGGATGGACTGCCTACTGGGACGGGGCAAAGAAACGACCCGAGTACGGGCCCGCGATGAAGGCTGTGGACGCATCCAGGATCTACGACAACCTGAACGCAGCCCAGAAGTGGTTCGCAATGTGGGACATGATGACCGCCGGGATCTTCCAGCGGATCGACGGGTTCACGCCCGGAGACAAGGTCACCCTCCACGTGCCCTGCCAAGCCTGGACGGACGACGGAGACGACCCCAAGAACAGCCGGGGCAAGATGCGGTTCCGCATCGGGCTCGACCCGACAGGGGAGACCGACCCGGCAAGATCGAGCATCGTATGGACCGAACAGGTAGAGGTCAGCAATACCTACGTCGTGATCGACGTCGGCCCATTCCTGCTGAACGGGGATGCCCTGACCCTCTACATAGAGGCAGAGAATGAGTGGGCGCTGAAACACAACGACGCCTACGTCGACGCGATCTCAATGGAAGTTGAGAGCGGATCCACTCCTCCCCCTCCCGGAGAGGCCGATACCCTCTACGTGTACCTGGGAGAGCAGCAGCTCGCCGCCATCCCCCTGCACGCACAGATCACGGACATCTCCTATACAGGACGTGTCATCTCCCCATGACTGTATGGGAGAAATGAGAACCGAACCATGAAACCGCCGAAAGCCATACTGGAGAAGGTAAAAGACATCTTTAAGGACCCGTCCATGTATCGTGACATCACGGTGCTCATCTTGGAACAGGACAGGCTGTGCCGGGAAGCTATCGACCAGAGACTGTCTGCGAACCACTTTCACACCATCTGCACGGACAGTATACAATTCGCCCTCGAAGCAATGGAGAACGCACAGATCTTGATCCTGGACGCGGCCCTCGTCAACGGGGATGCGGCACTGGTGATCAACCACTGGAACAAGCAGGAAGGGACCGGCCCACTCTGCGTGATGTCGAGCGACCTCGACACCGAGGCGAGCAACGAGCTACTGAACAACGCCTGGAACGTGATCCGGAAACCCGTCCGACCGGAGACCATCACGTCCATCGTCACCCGGTATGCCCAGGTGTTACGCGGGATAGAGTGCTGCAAGCGGATCACTTCCCTCCAGAAGAGGGTGTACTTGCTCTACGTCATATGCGCTGCGCTGATGGGAGAACAGGTCGTACTCCCCTTGATCGAAAAAGCGGTTGGCCTACTACACTGAAAGGAGAGGAACATGAACGTCGATTGGCTGAACATCGTCAGTATCTTGATCTGGATCGCGTCCGGTGCCGGGGCTGGCGTCCTGGCCTACCTGACCTGGAATGAGATGGAGAGGACGTGGGCGAAGGTGGAGGCCCTGGCGGACCGCATCAAGCGGTACGCGACCCTCGGGATCAGCGTCGCCTACGGGTGGATCGCTTACCTCCTGCTGTTCTGGTTCGGCGTAGAGGCCATCCCCTCTACGCCACAAGAATGGGTGCAGAAGCTCTTTGCGATAGCCGCGGCATCCGTGATCGCCTCCCAGACCCTGCACGGAAAACTAAAGCTACGAGGACGAACAAACCACGTACAGGCAGCCCTGGGTGCGCCGAGATCGGACAAGGACACCTTCCGCCCACAGTTGAAGTGATCTCGATCTACTCTTGACAAACGAGGACAGGCATGGTATGATGGGAGTAACTTAAGGGGAGGTACTACCACGCAAACGAGCCAAAGGCCACGACGGGCCGATGGCTCGTTTTGTATCCCTCCCTACTCTACTCGATCAGCTCGACCTCTACGGGTCCAGCCCAGTCGAGGTAGATCTCCGTGTTCTCGTATCCGTAGTCGAGGTTCCATCCCCCCTCGTCGACCACCCACCCAGGGTTATGTATCGTGACCCTCCAGACATCGGACGAGGCACAGATGGCAGCGGCTACCGCTTCCTCGCAGTCTGCTATCGGCTCGACAAACCGATCGAAATCCTCTCGCAAGAGGTCAAGGGATCCATCATCGTCGATCCAGTCTCCCTCGACCCCCTCGAAGTACAGCGACCCTTCCTCGATCCTGGCGATCAGCTTATCACCCACTGCTCGACCTCCCTTCACAACGTGGACGGATCCATCCCCAGTGCATACGCCAGCGCGATCATGATCAGCGCGATCCCTACTGCGCCAAGGATCAGCGCCAGCACGACCAGGAGGACTCTTCCTCCCAGCGGCTGCCGATCCGTCTCTGCGTAACAGAGCATCAAGACCGCGATCACGATTAGCTCGACTCCGGCGAAGCTCTGTAAGATCAGCGAGTCGGCTTTCATGACCCGACCTTGCGGGCGAGATCAAGATCCGTCGCCAGGCAGCGAGAGGATGGAATGAACTCGATCCCCTCCAGAGGGACGACCCTCCAGACGACGTGTGCTGCATCCTCGACAAAGGCATGCGACGGGCAGAGGACTTCCTCCTCCGTGATAGGCGGGCGCGGACGATACCAGCCGGTGCGGACTAGATCTCTCCCGATCACGATCCCCCGCCACGGCTCGTAGGGGATCCGCCACAGCTTCCTCACCGAGAAGTACCCCTGCGGGGTGTGGGGGGTATGGATCAACTCCGTATCATCTTTTCCCCACCCAGCCGGGTTGACTATCGCCGCCAGAACCGTTGCCCTGACCTCGACCAGATCTCCCTTGGAGAATACCGGCAGAGGACGAGGCTTCTCCTGCTCTGCAATCCTTCGGAGGAGGTTCGTGGTCCACTTGACGATAGACGCTTCGCG
>CAYSYY010000361.1:0-4304 GCA_964435265.1 uncultured Gemmatimonadota bacterium | reverse complement strand
GGAGGTGTCATGGCTACCAAAGCTGATGCTCTGAGTGCGTTCGACCGCGTGAGGGAACGGCTGGCCTATGCGGAGCGGAAGTTCCGCAGCGGGGTGACGGCCGTCGAGGAGGCCGAGGAGGCGCTGAACGAGATCAAGGCCGACACCGAGCTCAAGGCCCTCGTCCAGGGGCTGCTCGATGCGTCTCCGAAGTCCTGGACGGGATTCTCGAACGAGGTGAAGGCCGCCCGGGGGATCGCCGATGCCGTCCTGGCGGTCTTCCCGAAGCCGGAACCGCCGGCGGGGTGATCTCATGGGCGAGAGGAACGGGAACGGCAGCCTGAAGATCTGGCAGGCTCTCCTGATCGCTCTGGTGACGATGCTCCTGGGTATCGTCGCCACGCTCGGTACGACCGGGATGAGCATGCAGTCTCGAGTGGCCGCCATCGAGACGCGAGTCGAGGGGACGGACCAGCGCTATGAGCTCCTCACCAGGCGTCTCGACCGCATCGAAGCGAAGCTCGACCGGCTGATTGAACGATAGGAGGTGATCCGGAGTGGCCGACTTCCTGCATGCGTTCGGCCACGTCCTCCAGATGGAGGGCGGGTATGTCAATGACCCGAACGATCCGGGTGGTGAGATGAAGTACGGGATCTCCCGCCGGCAGTATCCGATGGAGGACATCCACGACCTGACTCTCGATCGGGCCGTGGAACTCTACGGAGGCATGGGACCGAACACCCGGAATGCCCTCAATGCCAACCGTCACCCGGAGTCTCTCCTGAAGGTCCTCAATGGTGTGCAGTTCGAACACTACCGGGCGATCGTGAAAGAGAATCCAGACATGGCCCGGTACTTCCGGGGCTGGATGAGGCGGATGGAATTCGGATGAGATCCTTCGCCGAGAAGCTGCAGAGCACGAAGCTCCAGCAGGCCTGGGCGATCATCCTGGGATCCACCTTGCTCCTCGTGTGGGGATTCATCACGCCGGAGATCTGGCTCGGAGCTCAGGCGCTAGGTTTCGGTGGGTACTCGATCGCCAACGTGCAGCAGCACCGGATCTACTCCCAGCAGAATGGGAGTGGGGGGGATCTCCCCCCAGGGGTGAGACCATGAGATCCCGCTTCCTGCCCGTCCTCACCGTGATCCTGGCCGCCCTCGTGGTCTGGGGAACCTTCGCCCGGGCCCGGAAGGAGAGCGAGATCCGCGCGTGGCAGCGTCAGGCGGCTCTGAACGATTCCCTGCACCAGATTGCGGATGGGAGATACCAGCGCGCCGCAGTTGTGCTCGAGCGCGAGCGGGACCTGCGGCGCACCCTCCAGGATTCCCTACCGGAGCTCCACAGGGAGCTGCGAGATCTCCGCGCCGACACGCGGGACTACATCAGCACGATCGCTCACCTGCAGGATCTGATCGCCGCCGGCGCCGCAGTTGAGAGCGTGTTTGTTCACGTTTCAGGCGATACCGTTCACCAGGTACGCTTTGCTGTTCACGAAAACGGGGTGTCTGTTCAAGGGTGGACACGTACGCCGCCACCGGTCTATCAGCTGCATGTGCAGCACGATCCTATTCCTCTCCACCTGGTTGTATCTCAGCTTAGGGATGGATCCTGGCAAACGAACATTGAAACTGCCCCCTGGGTGGAAATCTCGTCTCTGGATACCCGCGTCCTTCATAGACCGAGGACGTGGTGGGAGCGTAACAGGCTGTGGATCCTGCCGGTGGCTGCTGTAATGGGGTGGGAAAAACTCAGAACTGCTTTCTACCGCTGATTCCCCTTGAGTATTGCTGGTGCATTTTGGTGAACCATAAATACTCTATTTCAAAGAAGTAGATCACCTCCCCAGGATTGTTCATTCGGTTTGATACTACTGCGTTATCGTGGTCTCTCGGCTGGCGGTGCTGTTCCAGGAGGGGTGAGGCGGTGTCATATAGGGGATGCAGATATATTTTGACATGATTTTTCCGTTGCTGATAGAATCGCCGTAATTAGAGGCAGGCCCAGAGTTCTGGGCTACATAGAAACCCGGCGACTCCGATTATCAAATGAGCCGCTCGAACCAGACGGGAGTATTGCGAAGATAAGGACTTCGTTATGCTCCTGGTTTAGTTTTTTGCGGAGGTATAATCACATGAAACGGAATATAACAGGAGTATTACTTGCCCAACTTCTCTTTTGTTCTTGTCTCACAAGTACTAGTAAGGGAAACGGATCGGGCTGGACTTCTCTACCAACGATTCAATTCCTAACTCAGGACTTTCGTTTCGCCCAAGTTCGCTACTCAGTTGGCGATTCTTTAGTAATTGGTTTGTTAGATAGAGAGCGACCACTAGATGCAATCCCTAACATGCGTTCATGGACAGCCATTGTTGCCACGGCTTCTGGAGATCAAGAAGAGGTTGATCTAACAAGCAGAGAGCTTCCAGGAGGGCGCCTGGCCATTGGAGTAACTGGCGCAGCAAAAATATCAACTGTATTATCTGATAGCGTAATTAACAATAATGGAGTAGTCGAGATAATTAATGACGAAGAATCTGTTAAAGTCACATATACACAACGATTGGAGGATATTGTTTCGGAACTTGTTGTAAGTGACAAGACCATTGTGAAGAAGTAAGAGCATTAACTGTAGGCGCTATCACGCATCAATTCTCTCAGTAAGGAGCGACACGATGCTTAGGAAAGTACATATTACACGGTATTTTGGCTACATTGTGGCAATAACTGTTGGATTGTTAATAATTCTAGGTTCATCTAAACCTATTGAGTTTCAGCAAACAGAGAATTATGAAGCAGGTGTGTGGAAAGGTAAGCCATGTTATTACAGGCCAGGCGAGGCTAGCATTTCTCTTCCATCAGGGAATATCGATGCTCAATTTCAAGCGAATCTTGAAAGATATAATCTAGATATAATACATAATGATATTCTTCGTTATAATCCTCATCCTCAGCATATTGGTGTCAGACTTCCAAACAATACTGAGACATTAGCACAGATTGAATCGATTAACAACTTAAGAGTATTTAGTGACATATCACCCAATATGGTAGGATTTTTAGCTATTGATATACAAATTGCTAATACACAATTACTGAGATCAAAAGCATACGGCGATAAATTCTACCTTCAATGGCAATTATCAAACTGTGGTCAAGAACCCGCATCTGGCACAAATGGTATGGACATTGGTGTTGCTGGAGCCTGGCTATACTCAAAAGGGCTTGGCAGTGGGCTATCATCAATCGGAGTTGCAGTTTTGGATAGTGGTATCCCTAAACAAGGATCATTACTGTCTCATCCAGAGCTTGATGATACAAACAGATTCATTCTGGCATGGGATTCTATCTGGGACACACCATCGCTATGCAAAGACAGAATTGGACATGGGACTGCTGTACTTGGAAACCTCACTGCAGAGGCCTATGATGGCGCTGATAACGAAGGAGTGGCAGGCGTAACATGGAGCACAATAGCTTATATCTACAAGATTGCTGAGGCTGGCTTTCCACCATCTATCGACGAAGATGATTTATTTACAGCAGTATTTATACACTGCAATGCATACATGTATGATCATGACCACTCAATTATCACTATCAGCGCAACATGGCCTGACACGCTGGACGAACTCAAAGATGCAGTAATATATGCGCGTCAAAGGGGAATCATAATATGTGCTGCCGCAGGCAATGATGATGATTACGTTCGTTGGCCAGCTGCGTATTCTGCTGACTATGATAATGTAATTGCAGTTGGTAGCTTTGATCCAGATGGTTACAAGGCAACCTATGCCAACTATGGGCCCGAAATAACGGTCAGTGGTGGAGGAGGAAACGGAGGCGCTGGTGCTGATGATGCACCATTTTCAACTGCATTAGGATATGAATCTGTCCAACCCGAGTACTATGATTGGGAAAGAAATAGATATGATTCTGCGGGCGGTACATCTATTGCTACACCTCAAGTGGCTGGATTATGTGAACTAATATGGAGTATTAATCCTGGGTTGGAGTATACACAAGTAATTGAGTTAATAATAGAGGGTGCGGAAAAAGTTCACAATGAAACATATAACTACAATGGAAACGGACATTGTAATGAACTAGGATATGGGATCATTAAGTGTGATTCTAGTGTTGAGTTGATTCCGATAACGGGATTGAGTGCGGATGTCAACATGAAAGGAGTTTCTTTAAGAACCCAAACGTTAACAAAGCCCACGGCACCCCCACAAAATTATGAAGTGGCTTTAGAATGGGATCCACTTTATTCGGATAAGGTTGAAAAATACAAAGTATATCGATCAACAAATTCATCATCGG
>CAYSYY010000360.1:0-4312 GCA_964435265.1 uncultured Gemmatimonadota bacterium | reverse complement strand
CCCTTTTTGCGCCTGCTCCAGAAAGTCATTGAATCTGTTCCTGTATTCCTTATCGAAGGTCTTACGAAGAGGCTGAACAATAGTTTTTTCGTTGAGAAAACGCACCAGTGATTCCGGCGTGTAATATGAACCGGTCTGTTTGCGCTCCAGGGCCGATTCTCCAAAATAGACGTCCCCCTTCTTAATCAGAGTATCGCCTGCCTTTTTCGTTGTCTGGGAGGCCAACAGTATCTCCATGCCTTTTTGGGTGCGACGGCGAATCCGATCCGCGTCCGCAAGTAGGACAGTATATTCAAGGATATTTTCGTAAAGTTCTCCCAGGTGTCGTACTTCCAGGTCTTCGTAAGGTATGGCATATTCCCCATCAGATTCGTTGTCGTAAGGTTCGACAAACGATAGCAAATAGAGGGCTCGGGATAAAAAATCATTGCGCATTTGATGTTGCCCCAGGAACCACTCTTTTTCGTCGTCAAACAGGCCGCCATCGTAACCCATGATGCCATATTCCGGATCACCGTCGTTAACAGCACCAATCAAGCCCTTTAAATGCTTCCATAGGTCGTACTGATCTGTGTCGCGGCGCTGTCCCCAACGGAATTTGTGGGCCTCCGTGCAAAGCGACTGGATGGAGTGTCGTCTATAAAGATCAGCCTTTTCCGGGTCCGTCGGTAGCAACCTGCGGGCTTCGGCGTAGAAAAGAAAAAGGCAGCGGTAAATCAGTTTGACCGCGCTTTCAAATATTTCGGCGCGCTCCGCTTCGGTGTATTCAGATCCGCTTTTTTGGGTATCAAAAATGAATCCGTTACAGATGTATTGCAAAACTTCGTCCACCTGGGCGAGAAACGGCTTTTTAACACGTTCTTCAAGTACCAGCTCCGATTGATCCCTATCGTGATAGAGTTTGCATTTGTAAATGCCGACGGATTCGTCACGACTGGTTTCTTCCGAGTCATCGGTTTCTTCAGCAATAAATGAATCCTTGTGAAAGAAGCGCTCAAAAAGCCCGTATTCAGCCTCGTCCGAGCCTTCTAAAGCTTCTGCTAAGGGGAGTTCTACGTAGTCTTCATATGGCCTGGAACTCTTAGTGGAGTAAAGCCGCCACCGGGCACCATCTGTAAGAATACCCCAATTGAGCTTTCGCTGTTTGAGTTGGGCCAGCAGCTTGGCGGGATAGAAACGGCCAACAGATGTGTCATCAATTTCCGTTCCAGGCGGGACGAGGCAAAGGACACTGATGCACTTGGTGAACCCCCAGTCTTCATAGAGCGGGTAAACGTTGGGGGCTGCCGGGCTACCTGGAGGGACAAATTCAAGGTAGCCCAGCGCCTGTTTCATAAATGAATCCCAAAGTGACTCTATATCTTGGGTGTTGCGGGAACGCCAAGTCTGAGCAAGCGTAGCCATACGCCCTTGCGCTGCATCGTTAAGTGTGACGCTATCTTTCAATTCATCGATGAAAAGCGAACTGAACAGGCCATTGTTTTTCATAACGCCAGGGTCTCCTTTTGATCTACTACAAACGTGTACTGACGGAAACGTTGTCCAAAGTCATACCTTGCAAGCAACTTGTCGTATTGAAGAACGAATAGCAGGCAAGGGCTTTTGTTCCAGGTCTGTACTTGACTGGCGAACTCTTCAACACTATTCGATTGGCCAGTCCATGTGGCTTTGAGAAACTCCATGCCAGAAATAATCAGCACCGGAGCCTGGCTCCGGTCTTTCAGAAAATCGAAAACGTTTCGGACCAAGAACTGTCCGATCCCATTGCTGAGCGCCAAGTCTTTAGAAAAAAGCTCCAGCAGGTTGATATGTTCCGAATTTGTCTGGCGGGCCAGTTGGGCGGCCCACTCTTTCTGACCCTCATACTCGTGAGTGAGTACTACCGCAGCCCTTCCTTTAGGTCGCCGTGCCAGCTCTGTCACGAACTGAACCATGTTGACGGGATCGCTCATACGAAAATGCCTCCTGGCAACTCATTTGAATCCACATACGGCTCCCGATTCTCAAAATACGCGGTGAGGAATTCAATTGCAGAAAAGCCCGGCTTAAGTCTGATCTGATCGAGATTGTGAGTGGTTTCGTATCGCAGCCAGCCACGGTCATGGAGTCCTTCGACCTGCTGGCGGAACAAAGCCGCATCGAGCCCAAAGACCATAGCTGGTGAACCCGGCGTGACCGATAGCTCGCCGACCTGAAAGAGTTGGGCTTCATTCGAAACAAAAAAATCGTAAATCATGGCTGTGAGGACAAGCGGAGTGAAACTGGTTTAACGTCGGCGATATAGCCGCTCATCATTCGACCGCTGCAATAATTCCAATTTATTGAAATTTTGCTCCACATAAGCGTCGATGACAAAACGAATCTCCTTGGGCACATGGCCTTTGATTGTTTTATCTGTGTATTGACCTCTCAGTTTATTTTGAAAGTATTCCTGCCACTCCTCCTGAGTCATGGCAGACTCTTCCGGTAATAAACGATTAAACGCTTCAAACCAGATCAAATTCTGATACGACCCTGCAGCCTTGTAATGGCACCATTCGAGACTACCTATATTTTCCAAGAAAATGTCGTGAGTAGCAATGATTAATCCGATGGGTGTGAGGATTTGCACTTTTGGCTTAATCAAGCCCATTGCCGTTCCCATGCTCACGAGACCTTCTACCTGCCGATCAGCGAGGCCAGTGTTTTCCTTTAATACTTTTCGTTTGATTCTCTTTGACTCTCTTTGCTCAAGAAGAAAATTCAGAACACGAGCGAGTTGATCGAATTCCAAGAGATAATTGTTGCTAACTTGAAGCTTTCGTCGGATGCTCATTTTGTCGAAGGATTTTTTTTTTGAACTCAGAACCGCTCGTTTAATCTTCGATTTCGGACCTATGTCACCGCGACTGGACGAGTTTTGCCGCTCAATTTTTGATTGGCCTGCAGGGCCTGGATGAGTTTTGATTTCCTCTGGCTTGTTGGGCCTTGAACTTAGTGTTGATAATTTTGGTGTTGGTGCATTAGGCGGATCTTCAAAAAGCTTCAATTGATTGGCATCTCCACCTTTTGTCAGTGAAAGATTTTTTTCAGTAGAAATTGTTCCTGACTTAATGAAATCCACAACCTTCAAAAGGGTAATGGATGTCTGCCCGAGTCCTTTAACCTTGCAAAGCTCATCTGGAGGAGCGGAAAGAACCTGTTCAAGGCTGCCAAAGATCTTGACGAGCTCTTGCGCAAGCGGTTTGACATCCTCACGTTCAATAGCAAATGTGAGAAGCAGCTCCAGTAGTGCTTCATCAGTGTACGACTCCGAAGCTTTGGCCAAAAAGCGCTTTCTTAATCTTTCCCTGTGGCCTTTATTTTTATACTCGGGTTTTTCACTCATTTATATTGAGATATTCTGTTTTTGGTTTAAATTTATTCCAAAATAATGATAGTATATCAGGTATTCTAAGTTATCCTTTTGGAATTGGAATTTTTGATTAATACCAAGCGTTGTTTTCAAGTATTTCAATAAGTCGGCCTTTGGCATCTGAAGATTCTATAGGCCGTACATAAGTTTCTGCCTTAAACCTCAGCATTTTTTAGTAAAATTAATTTTATCTCCATAACATTCCTTTTGCCCAGTCTTATATAGAACATAAGTCATCCAATTTATAAAGTGTCTAAAGAGCTAAAGTGAACTAAAATGAGCTAAAGTTTAAACCAAAGACCAAGGGCCAGGGCAAGCAGGGTTCTGGTTTCAAGGTGTCAAGTGTCAGGATACTAATGCAAGCTCCTTGGTATTCGGGATCTTTCTCGATCCAGATCATCAGCGTTCATCCGTGTCCAAACTCTTTTTTCACCAAACTACGCAGGCAAAAGTCCACGGCGGTCTGTTTGATGCCTTTTATTTGCATCACCTTCACTCCCTTCTGGCGCAAAAGCCCCACGAGCAGGACAATCAGCAGGTCGACGGTGGAGGCAACATTCACCGGATAGAACTCGGCACTGGCAATGCCGGCCTCAAGGCAGCCGGTCAGGTAATTTTTGAGACGTCTGTGCATGGTTTCGATGTTCCGGCGGCACACGCCGTCAGGGTCCTTGAGCCGTGCCGGGCAGGAACTGGCCGCCAGGTAGATTTGGTCGGGCATCTCTTCGACAATATCCAGGTGAAGGGCGATCAAATTGGCAATTTTCTCAAATTCCGTCCGGGTCTTCTGAGGTAAACCGTCCAAATGCGCAAAGTACCTGGCAAAGGTCTCAGATATAATACCAGTGAACAGCTCGTCCTTCCCCGTAAAGTGGTAATAGATCACCGGTTCGGTAATGCGGGCTTTTTTGGATATCT
>CAYSYY010000359.1:0-4316 GCA_964435265.1 uncultured Gemmatimonadota bacterium | reverse complement strand
GGGCCGGCTCCGTAGATCGGGTAGAGTTCATCGCGGGCGACGATGGTGGCGATGGTGTTCCGGTCGCTGACCTTGCCGGTCAGCTTCCCGCCGTAGCTGGGATTGGCGATCTGGCGGGTGTAGACGACCGCGCTCAGCGGATCGCCCTCGTGCGCGCCGGCGAAGGTGAAGTTCTCGCGCCCCTCGAGGAAAAAGGGCCGCTTCTCTTCGAAGTAGAGCGGGAAGCGCTGGTTCTGGTCCACCTGCCCGGCGTCGGCTTCGACCTGGCTGAAGTCGGGATTCACGGTCGCGCCGGCCACCAGGCGCGACGTGATCCCGTACTTGCACGTCAGGCTGAAAGCGGCCTCGTCGTCGAGCGCGCCCAGGTCGGCTCCGGTCGTGACGTTGCGCTCCTGGCTCCCCCCCCAGGTCACGGCCGGCAGGACCTCGAGAAGGGTGTAGTGCTTGATGTCGTTGTAGAGCAGGGTCCGGGTCTGGGTGAGGAAGTTGGGGCCGTGGCGCGGATCGAGCGGCGGATAGGTCCCCGCCTCGGAGAGCCGGCTGATATGGCGCTCGAAGATGATCCCCATCTCGACCGGCTCGCGGTGGGAGTAGCGGATGCTCTTGAAGGGGATCTGGATCTCGACCGTGAAGCCCTCGTCGTCGATCACACCCTTCGAGTACCACACCACATCGACGCTGAAATCCTCAGCAGTGGTGAAGCGGCTGTCCATCTGGATGCCGCGGGGATTCACGTAGAAGGCGTAGACCGCCTGGTGGTCGTTGAAGGTGTCCAGGTTGAGGCAGATCCAGTCGTCGGGTCTGATCTGGTCGCGGGCCGAGATCGAGGACTTGATCTTGTCCGGTTCGGCATCGTAGCAGCGGTAGGCGAAATAGAGGTTCTCCCGATCATACGCGTACCAGACCCGGGTGTCGAAGGCCATGTCCTTCCCGTAGTCGGGAGTGTAGGTCTTGAATCCCGTCTCGGAGGGGGCCCGCTGCCAGACGGCATCGTCGAGGATACCGTCGATCACGGGAGGGGTGTCGGTCCGCAGCGGCGCGAACGGTTCGACGTAGTTCTAAGCTGCGGCCGGAGCCGTCGCGAACAGGATACAGACAGAAGCCAGAAACAGCGCAGTGGAGTTCTTCACGCGGACGCCCCTTCCCTAGACAGTCTGGATAAGAACAGATGCTACTGACCTATACGGCCGGGAAGCTCACTCGGTTTCCTTCCGTTGGAGCATACCGTAGCGCAGTTTGAAGTACAGGGTCATGCCGAGCACGCTCAGACCGACCGCATTGGCGGCCACGATGGGCAGCGAACGCAGCAGGAAACCGTAGATGAGCCAGAGCGCACAGCCGCCGAGAGCCAGCAGCAGGAAAGCCAGGGAGAGATCGCCGGTCGAACGGGTCCGCCACGCCTTCACCAGCTGGGGAACACCCGCAAAAGTGGAGAGCAGGGCGGCCGCCAGTCCCAGGATGGTCGTGTAATCGAGCCTGAACATGACCGGATCGCATTTCTTCGTATGAGGTGAGATGACGGCACCCGTCCGGGTGCACCGAAAGGTTGAGAGCCCGGGCCGGTGTCGGTATTTTCGGATATCTATCGATACTCCCGCGGCCTCTGTCCGGCAAGCACCGAAGAGGCGAGCCGGATGGATCACCGCGGAACGTGCATCAGCGATTGGAGAGCTCATGTCCCGGCGCAGCCTCGTGATCGTCTCGAGCCTCATCGGCGCCGTCCTGGTCGTCGGCCTGATCCATTCCGCTTCCCGGTCCGCCGGGACGGATCGGGTCGCGCCGATCGCTGCCGCCGGCAGCGCCGCGCCGTCCGCGCGGGCTGCGTCACCGGCCGCCACTCTTCACGCCGCGCCCTCCGGCCGGGAACGGCGCAGTGTTCCTCTCGCCTGGGTGGGATTCCGGGACAAGGGCGTCGAATCCGAGGCCCGGCGCCGGGAGCTCATGCAGGCCCTCGAACGGGAATTCGATCCCCGGGCGCTGGCGCGGCGCCGGGCCCGGCGCACCCACCCCCGTCTCTTCGACGAACGCGACTTACCCGTCGTGGAGCGGTACCACGAGGAAGTGGCCCCGACCCGGGCCGAACTGATGGTGGCGAGCCGGTGGCTCAACGGGGTGGTCGTCCGGGCCACGGCGGAGCAGCTCGAACGGATCGCCGCCCTGCCCTCTGTGCTGGACGTGACCGAGCCCCACCTGCCCGATCCCACCGGACCCTTCGCCGACCGCCGGGAAGCATCGCAGCAGATCGATCGCCGCCGGCTCGACGGAGCGGCGGGGTTCTATGGTCGTTCCGCCTCCCAGCTACGCCAGTTGGGCCTCGACCGGCTCCATGACGCGGGCTTCACCGGTGAGGATGTCATCATCGCGGTGATCGACACCGGCTTCGATCTCGACCACCGGGCCTTCACGCACCCCGATCACCCGATCCGGGTGCGGGCGCAGTGGGACTTCATCGACAACGATCCCGTGACGGCCACCGAACCGGAAGATCCCCCCTTCCACAACCTCCACGGCACCTATGTCCTGGGTACCCTGGCCGCCTACCTGCCCGGGGAACTGGTGGGGGGCGCGCCCGGGGCGACCTACATCCTGTGCAAGGCTGAATACTCGGCCGAGGAGTTCCCCCTGGAGGAACACTGGTTCGTGGCCGCCCTGGAGTACGCCGAGGCGCACGGCGCCGATCTGGTTACCTCCTCATGCGTTCTCTACACCGGCTATACATCCGAACAGCTCGACGGCCGGACCTCGGTGATGGCGCAGGGCTGGGCGCTGGCGGTGGGCAACGGCATCATCGGGCTGCAGGGCGCCGGCAACGACGGTCACGACGACGATCCGGCGACTTCGCACCTGATGCATCCCGCCGATGCTTTCGGGGTGATCGCCGTCGGGGCCGCCGATTCAACCGGAGCGGCGGCTTCGTTCAGTTCCGACGGCCCGACTGCGGACGGCCGGACGAAACCGGAGATGCTGGCCTGCGGCGCGGGTGTCTGGACGGTCTCGCTCGGCGCTCCCGACGGCTTCGTCACGGCCTCGGGGACCTCGATGGCGACCCCGATCCTGGCCGGTGCGGTTGCCTGCCTGCTGCAGACACACCCGGCGTGGACGGTAGCTGAACTGCAGGCTGCCCTCTTCCACTCCGGGGACTACTACCGGCGCCATGGCCGGACCGATCCCCGGTACGTGTATGGGTATGGGATACCTGATGTATACGCCGCGGCTGCTCTGAGCGGACCGGCCGGGGGGCGCTGACCGCCGCTGCTATCGGCTCCAGCCCCGGTCGTTCTTCCGGCTCCCGCACACGCTGACCCGCATCCCCAGGGCTTCGGCCATGGCGGCGCGGGCCAGCAGGGCCCGGTCGGCCGAGGCGGCGTCGGTGGCGTAGACAACCTCCACGTGATTGGCCCGGTGCCGGGCCATCAGCTGATCGCGCGTCACCCCGTAGAGCACGGCGTGCATGATCGGCCACTGCGGCGTGGTCGACTGCCAGCGCCGCTCGGACTCGGCGGCCGGCAGGCTGATCGCCTCGCCGCGGCCGATATCCATGTTCAGGCGATCCTTCTCCACGAAGATGCGCGACCAGACGATCTCGCCGGGCCGGCTCACCCCCTTGATGGTGCTCCCCCCCAGCCGGAAGTACATCGGCGGCTGGCGCTCCCCTACCGCCCCGGCCCAGCCGTCGGTGAAGTGAGCCGGCGGGACCGCGCCGCTTATCTCGAAGACCCAGACGTAGGCATCGGTCGTGCCCGAGGCATCCCGGTCGCCCCAGCGTACGTCGTGCAGGGTGTTCTCGACCGGCTGCCCCATGGCGGTGTGGATCCGGTTGATGAGCAGGGCGTCGAGCCCGGCGCACTCGTCCACCTCGTTGAAGTGAGGCAGCGGCCTCCCTTTGAAGAGGATGCGCCCGCGGGCGTCCCGGACCGGCGGGCGGGCGGTGTTGTTCAGCATCCCCTCGGCCAGATCCGACGCCGGCATCGTATCCTTGAGCCCCTGCTGGTACTGGATTCCGATCAGGTCGCAACCGAATTCATGGGCGATCCGCACGGCCGCCACGTACATGCGGCACTGATCCAGCACCTGCTCCTTCGTCAGGTCGGTCTCGGGATTCTTCCCGAAGCGGAAGCGCATCCCCGCCTGCCGGAGCCAGCGGTAGACCTCCCCGGCCTCCTTCTTCGTCACCTGCGAGGCGGCGAAGGCCAGGGCCGACTGGCTGAGCCGCTCCTTATACACCCCGGTCGGGTTGAGCAGATGATCGGGGATGATGGCGTTGAACATACCCATGCACCCCTCGTCGAAGACCCCCATGATGGCCTTCTCGCGCT
>CAYSYY010000358.1:0-4331 GCA_964435265.1 uncultured Gemmatimonadota bacterium | reverse complement strand
GGCCGCGGGTCCCGGCGATCCCCGGTCGGTGCCGGGGCCGTCGCCGCCGGCTCCGAGGCTCAGCGTGGCCCCGCCGCAGTGATCGAAGTGCAGGTGGGTCAGGATGACATCGGTCACCTGTCCCGGTGTCACGCCCGCTGAGGCGAGGCTGCCGAGCAGATCGTGCTGGGAATAGTCGATCCCGTAGATCGATTGCCATTTCGGCGTGAGCTTGTCGCCGGTTCCGGTGTCCACCAGGACGATCCGCTCACCCCCGTCGACGTCCCGGCGCAGCAGCAGACAGCGCATGGTCATGGCGATGCGGTTGTCCTCGTCGGGGGGATGGATGGTGCCCCAGATGACCCGGGGGACCACCCCGTACATGGCGCCTCCGTCCAGCGCGAAATCACCGCTCGGGATCGAGGTGAGCGACCAGTTCCCCAGCCGGACCGTCATGCCCGGGTCTCCAGCCAGCGCTCGGCCTCGATGGCCGCCGCACAGCCCATCCCGGCCGCCGTGATCGCCTGCCGGTAGACGTGATCGACCGCGTCACCGCAGGCGAAGACACCGTCGACGTTCGTCCGCACCCCGTCGGTGAGGATATAGCCGGTTTCATCCATATCGATCGCCCCGCGGAAGACCGCCGTCTGGGGATCGTGACCGATGGCTATGAAGAGACCGTCGGTGGCCATCTCCCGTTCCTCGCCGGTCCGGGTGTCCCTGAGGCGCACTCCCGTCACCCCCGCGGTTCCCTCACCCAGGACCTCGACGACGACGGCGTTCCAGATGATCTCGACCTTCTCGTGCGCCATGACACGCTCTCGCATGATCCTGCTGGCCCGGAGTTCATCGCGCCGATGGATGAGGCAGACCTTCGATCCGAAATGGGTCAGATAGAGCGCCTCCTCCACGGCCGTGTCTCCACCCCCCACGACACTGATGATCTTGTCGCGGTAGAAGAAGCCGTCGCAGGTCGCACACGCCGAGACGCCCCGGCCGCGGAAGCGTGTTTCCGACTCCAGCCCCAGCCAGCGGGCCGTGGCTCCGGTGGCGATGATGACGCTGCGGCCCCGATACGTCCCCTCGTCCGTAGTCACGGCGAAAGGACGATCTGAGACGTCGACCGTCTCGACGCTCTCGCGCCTCACCTCGGCTCCGAACCGGGCGGCCTGTTCCTCGAACCGCTGCATCAGCCCGGGCCCGGTGATCCCTTCGGGGAAGCCGGGGTAGTTCTCCACCTCGGTGGTGATCATGAGCTGTCCCCCCGGCTCCGGACCGGCCAGCACCAGCGGCGTGAGGCCGGCCCGGGCGGTATAGAGGGCGGCGGTCAGACCCGCCGGCCCCGATCCGATGATGATGACGTTGCTGACAGCGCTCTCCATCATGCCGAACTCCCCTTCCCCTCCGGGCTGCTCTGTCTTATTGCTCCGCCGACCTGACGACCAGGACCGGGCAGGGCGACAGGCGCACGGTCCGATCCGTGGTCGAACCGAGCAGGACCCGCTCCAGGCCGGTGTAGCCGTGGGTGGCCATGACGATGAGGTCGCTCCCGGCGGTCCGGGCGTAGGCGGCGATCTCGACCGAGGACTGTCCCTCGACCACGACGAAGTCGTCGACCCGGCCGGGATCGAAATCGCCGGGAACGAGGGCGGCCATCCGATCGCGGGACACCGTCAGGATGGTCTCGTTCAGCTCGAAGATGCTGGTGATCCCGGCGGCGGAGTAGGCGGGATTGATCTCCTGCTCGACGCAGTGCAGCAGCGTGATCCGGCTGCCGAAATGCCGGGCCAGATCGAACGCCAGAGGGGCCGCCGCATCGGCCGCGGCGGAGAAATCGGTCGGCAGCAGGAGGCTCCCGATCTCGCCGGGCGCGGGGAGTTCTTCATCATCCCCGGGCCGCAGGAGCAGGACCGGACAGGGGGTGTGCTCGAGGACCCTGGCCGCCGTGCTGCCCAGGAAAAGCCGGCCCAGACCGCGGTACCCGTGGGTGGCCATCACGATCAGGTCGGCCTCCTGCTCCCGGGCGCAGTCGATGATCTCACCCCAGGGGCTGTACCCGGCACGGGATTCCCGGGTCACGACCGGGGCGGGATCGGGGATCTTCTTCAGCAGCCGGTCGAGCTGTGCCTCGGCATCCCGCTGCAGCACCTCGTGAACTCCCGTCTCCGGGAAACCGAGTTCGGGATTGAAGGGGTCGAAATTATGCACCGTGACGACGTGCAGCAGGTGGATATCGGCGCCGAATGCTCCCGCCCAGGCCAGGGCATGTTCGAAGGCCCGGTTGCTGAAGCCGGAGAAATCGGTTGGACAGAGGATCTTCCTGATCGCGGGCATGGCGGGCCCTCCTCGAACGAGCGGTGCGGATTATCCGGCCCATAACATAAGAGGAGAGGACCTCCGGTCGCCACCCTCACCGCACCCCGCGGCCGCCCGGGGCCTGCCGGCCGCCGGAGCGCGCCGGCCGGTCGAACCTATCGACCGCCGGTCTGCTCCAGCAGTTCTCTCAGGGCGCCGGGATGCGTCTCGAAGAGGATCTCTTCGGCCAGCTGCCGTTCGCCGGCACCGATCGTATCTCCGGCCATGATCCGCTCGGGATCGATGATGGCCAGGGTGAGACCGCGTTCCCGGGCCAGGTCCAGGAAGACGGAGTCGAGGAGGTTCCGGGTCGTCGGGGGCAGACCCCAGGAAACGTTGCTGATGCCCAGGATGGTGTGCGCCTCCGGCAGATCCCGCCGGATACGGTCGACGCCCTCCAGGGTCTGCCGGGCGGCCGCGCCCGTCTGCGGCGGTCCCGCCCCGATGGGGAAGACCAGCGGATCGAAGATGAGCGCCGAGCCGGGTATGCCCAGACGATCGGTCAGGCAGGCGGCGCTGCGCCGGGCGACCGCAAGCTTGTGCCCGGCTTCGAAGGCCATCCCCTCCTCATCGATGCAGCCCACCACCACCGCTCCGCCGCAGGTATGCAGCAGAGCGGCGACCCGGCCGAGATGTTCCTCGCCGCTCCGCAGGTTCACGGAGTTCACGATGCATCTCCCTTCACAGCGTTCGAAGGCGGTTTCGAGCACCCCGGCATCGGAGGAGTCGATCATGAGCGGCACGTCGGTCCGGGTCAGCAGTACGTCGAGGAAGGCGATCAGGTCGGCGCGTTCGTCCCGGCCGGGATCGACCAGGCAGACATCGAGCAGGCGGGCGCCCGCCGCCACCTGCGCTTCTCCCACCGCCGCGGCCCCCGCCAGATCGCCGGCTGCGATCAGGGAACGGAAGGTGCCCGAACCGACCGTGCTCGTGCGCTCTCCGACGATCACGGGGGTTCCGGCTGCGCGGGGCAACCACTCGTCCAGGTTCCAGGATCCCGTCATGTCCATCGGTTCATACCTCCCCTCTGATCCCTTCACGCCGGGTGCGGATCATCCGGGGCGGGCTGACTCCTCCGGGGACAAGGAAAGGACCCCGGACGACTCGCCCGGAGCCCTTTCCGCCGATACTCCCGGCCGCAGCAGCGGCCGATGCAGTTCCCGATCGATCGACGACCTTACTTGATCTGTGCCTTGATCCAGTCGGTCGTGACCGACTTCGGCCGCGTGATGGCTTCCCCCATCGCCCGGCTGGTCACCAGCTGTGACAGCATGCCCATCGCCCGGCTCACGCTGAAGAGAACGGTGTAGTAGTTCATCTCGGTGATGCCGTAGTGGTAGAGCATGGTGCCCGAGGCGGCGTCGACGTTGGGCCACGGGTTCTTGGCCTTGCCGTGCTCCAGGAGCACGTGCGGGATGACCTCGAAACCGATCGCCATCGTCTTGTAGAGTTCGTCGTCGGGGAAGTGGGCCTTGCCGAACTCGTACTGCGCGGTGTAGCGCGGATCGGTGGCCCGCAGCACGGCGTGACCGTAGCCGGGGACGACGCGTCCGGAGTTCAGAACCTCCCAGGTGTAGTCCCTGATCTCGTCGGCCGTCGGGGCCTTGCCGCCGAAGCGCTCGAGGATCTCGATGAGGAATTTCAGGCACTCCTGGTTCGCCAGGCCGTGCAGCGGGCCGGCCAGACCGCTCAGACCCGCCGCGACCGCGTAGTACGGATCGCTCAGAGCCGAGCCCACCACGTGCGAGGTGAAGGCGCTCACGTTCCCGCCTTCGTGGTCGGAGTGCAGCACGAGGTAGAGCCGGATCAGATCGGCGAGTTCGGGATCGTCCGAGCCGAGCATCCGGGCGTAGTTGGTCGACCAGTCGAGAGCGGAGTCGTAGGGGATCAGATCGCCCTTCTGCTAGCGGATCCGGTAGACCGCGGCCGCGACCGAGGGGAGCTAGGCCAGCAGCTGGAGCGAGTCCTCCAGGGCCGCTTCCCAGTACTCATCCTAT
>CAYSYY010000357.1:0-4334 GCA_964435265.1 uncultured Gemmatimonadota bacterium | reverse complement strand
ACATTGTCCTGGACAATGTCCGAAAAGCGAGGAGTCAATCATGCCTACATGGGACGTTAACTTCAACATGCGATTTGAAACACAGAGCCTGGAAGTCGTTTCTTGTGTAGCGAAAGCTAATATACTTGCATCTGTAATTCGTGACATTCCTATACCACCAGGGTTGCAGCAAATGATTGACGCGCTAAACATTATGCGAGCGGTACGCGGCACTACAGGCATAGAGGGCACTGAGTTAACAGAGGAGGAAGTACTCGAGATAATGGAGGCTCCATCTGGAAAGTCAGTTCTCCCGCCAAATAGGCAGCGTGAAGAGCAAGAAGCGCGAAACGCCGAAGAATTGATGCACTATGTGGCCGAAGTACTAATCAGAGATCCCATGACACCTCTCACCGAAAAGTTGGTTCGTAAAATTCACCAAATTACTACGAAAAACATAGACTACCCCGACAATGTGCCCGGCAAATATAGAACGCACTCCGTAAGTGCGGGAACCTATATTCCACCCAAAACCGGAGACGAAGTCTCTAGATTAATGAAGGAGTTCATCCAATGGTTCAATCACGGTGCCCCAAAAAGCTGGGATCCCGTAATAAGGGCAATAGTCGCCCACTTTTATGTTGTCAGCATTCACCCCTTCGGTGATGGCAATGGGCGAACTGCCCGAGGCGTGGAGAGCTTCCTATTATACCAAGCCATGGTGAATGCCCGAGGTTTCTATTCCTTAGCCAACTACTACTACAGATACAGAGCAGAGTACGTACATGCGCTAGACCAAGTCCGTTTCCAAACAAAAGGAGACCTTACGCCATTCGTTCTTTTTGCTCTGCGAGGTTTGGTAGCTGAATTAGAAGCGGTTCACAGTGAGGTTATCTCAGCAGTCCAAGAGATTTCATTCAGGGATTTCGCACGTGAGGTGCTAAGTGACAAGCTTGCCACTACGGCTGGGGAGCGCATGTTCCATTTCCTTTTGGGCCTAGGGCGTGAACCTGTGTTTCTTAAAGCTTTGCGAAGTGGAAAACATGAGTTGTCCCATCTCTACCGCAACCTAAGTCCCAAGACACTTTCGCGTGATCTCAATTTCCTTAAGCAACGTAAGCTTATTATTGTAGAAGGCGACGAGTTACGAGCAAACCTAGATATTATGACACGCTTTACGCCCCCGTTCGAACATGCAGTGCGGCCAATGGCTCGGCGCCGAAAGAGCTCGCGAAAAGGTCAGCAAGGGTAATAGAGTGAACGAAAAGACCAGGCAGGAGCGGCGCGAGAATCGCCTGCGGAAGAAACGGGAAAGGATGCCAAAGCATGGCAAGAGCCTTGCCCGAGTTTACCGGGATGCTGTCCTCAAGCGGCTGAGAGGCAAGGCGAAGTAAGCGAGGCTATCCGTCCCCCGGTAACGGCTCCTTCTCCTCTTCCAGGGGAATCTCCTCTGCCTTCGAGGGGAGATACTCCTTTAACTCCTCCAGCCTCTGTGAGAGGAATTCCTGAAGCTGAGCGCCCTCCTTGGAGATGGCAACGCTTATGCGGGAGCTGTAACGCCCCATAGCGCGAAACTTGTTGGAGCGCGCCCTTACCAGCCTGGCAGCAGAGATCCCTTGTACCTGAACCAGCTCATTTAAGATAAACTTCTTGAGCTGGCGTGCTGCCTCATCGGGGGCGACATGCGCCCCGCCCCGGGGCTCAGGCACCAGCACATCCACCACGCCAAGCTTTCTACAGTCCTCAGAGGTGAGCCTCAGGGCAGGGGCTACCTCATCCGCCCTGCTCGCGTCCCGATAGAGCAGGACAGCAGCCCGCTCCGGAGGCATCACCGAGAAAATGGCATTCTCCATCATGAGGGTGCGGTCGGCAACCCCGAAAGCAAGCGCCGCCTCGCTGCCCCCCTCTCCAATGATGGCAGCGATTATCGGCGTGGGCAGGTCAGACATCTGGGCCAGGCACTGGGCGATAGCACTCCCTATCCCCCGCTCCTCAGCCTCCAGCCCGGGATAAGCCCCCGGGGTATCGATTAAGGTGATAACGGGGAGCATAAACTTGGCTGCCAGTCTCATCGCCCGCTGCGCCTTGCGGAAGCCCTCAGGGTAGAGCCGCCCCGATTTCCCCTGCTCACCATGGCCCCGCTCTTGAGCGATGATCACCACCGCCTCGCCACCGATGTCCCCCAGGCCACATACCACAGATTCATCGTCGCCGTAGCAGCGGTCGCCGTGAAGCTCGATAAAGCTTGTGGTAATCCTGCCAATATAGTCCAGGGAGGTGGGTCGCTCCGCATGGCGAGCTAGCTGGACGCTTTGCCACGCCGACTCGCGCTCCGGAACTATCGGGGGATAGGGCCCGAACCTCCTCCTCAGGGTCAGTCGATACTTGGAAGAGAGCATGTCGAGCAGAATGGCCAGTAAATCGCGCTGCCTGGTGCGTTCCACTATACAGTCAATCATCCCATGCCTCAGGTGAGACTCAGCGGTGTGAGAATCCGGGGGAAGCTCCCTGCCCTCGGTATCCATCACCAGCTTTAAAGGGGCGAAGCCGATAAGGGCATGGGGCTCGGCAATGATGATGTCGGCAAGGTTGGCAAAGCTGGAATAGACCGCCCCCGTGGTGGGGTTGGTCAGCAACGATACAAAGGGAAGGCCGGCAGCATAAAACTGCTTGGCTGCCGCCGACGTCTTTGCCATCTGCATCAGGGCGAGCACCCCTTCCTGCACGCGGGCGCCCCCACTGGAGACCACCGCCACCAGCGGAAGCCTCTTCCTGAGGGCATGCTCAAAGGCAAGGGTCACCTTCTCCCCCACTACGCAACCCATACCCCCACCCAAAAAGCCGAAGTCCAGCACTACCAAAACCGTAAGGGTGCCCTCGATCTGGCAAACGCCGGTAACCACCGCCTCGGATAGGCCGGTCCTCTTCTGCGCATCGAATACGCGCTTCTTGTAGGAGGAATCCCCGGAGAAAGAGAGGGGGTCAAGGGATGCCAGAGAGCGGTTTATCTCTATGAAGCTGCCGCTATCCGCCAGAAGCTCTATCCGCTCGTAGGCGGGGATAAGATAATGAAACTGGCAACCGGGACAAATGCGATAGCGCTCAAAAAGCTCGGCAGAGGTAAGGTCCATTCCGCAATAGAGGCAGTTCTCTAGTTCAGCCAGCACCCCTCTCTGCGCCATTTCCCGGCGCCGGCGGCTAATCCGTTCAAAAAATCCCTTCATCAATTTACCTAAAACCTCCCTTCCTTCACTCCCCCTGCACCTTCCGCGACTTCCCCGGCTCCCCCGGGGCAACCACGCCCTGCTGCTCCAGGAGGTCCATGATCCGCGCCGCCCGCGGGTAGCCGATGCCCAACCGCCTTTGCAGGAAAGAGGTGGAAATGGTGCGATGATCCACGGTGAGACGCTTCGCCTTCTCCAAAAGGGGGTCCTCATGGGAGACGTCGGCAGATTCCTGACCCACTTCCTGATCCAGTTGTGAGACATAGGCCTCCTGCGGTTGCTGGCTCACCCAGAAGCTTACCAGCCTCTCGACCTCGGCCTCGGTAACAAAGCTTCCTTGGAGCCGCTTCGGTTTGGGAGCATCGGGGGGCAGAAAGAGCATGTCCCCCCGACCCAGTAGCTTCTCGGCACCGCCGGTGTCCAGGACGGTACGCGAGTCCACCTGTGAGACCACCGCAAAGCTGATGCGCGCCGGAAAGTTGGCCTTTATCAGACCGGTAACCACATCCACCGAAGGGCGCTGGGTGGCGACAATGAGATGAATGCCGGTGGCTCGAGACAGTTGGGCAAGGCGGCACAGCATGCGCTCCACCTCCTCAGGGGCGGTGGCCATCAGGTCAGCAAGCTCATCGATGACCAGCAACATGTAGGGGAGCGGCCTCTCCACCCGGGGACTTTTATTATAGGCTTCAATATCCTTTGCATTCACCGCAGCCATCCTCTCGTAGCGATGGTCCATTTCACGGCTGAGCCACTTCAATGTCGACACCGCCTTCTCCCGGTCCACGATCACCGGCGTAATCAGATGGGGCACATTGCTAAACGACACCAGCTCCACCCTCTTGGGATCGACGAGGATGAGGCGCACCTCATCCGGGCTGGCAAAAAGCAGAACGGTGATGATCACCGATGTTATGCACACGCTCTTGCCACTTCCGGTGGCACCGGCGATCAAGAGGTGGGGCATCTTGGCAAGGTCGGCGACCACGCTCTCCCCCGAGACCCCCTTGCCCAGGGCCAGCGGAAGCTTGGTCTTGGACCTTAGCTTGTGGAAGGGAGCGCTCTCTACAATACCTCTCAGGCCTACCACACCAGCAATACTATTGGGCACCTCGATCCCTACCATTGCCT
>CAYSYY010000356.1:0-4335 GCA_964435265.1 uncultured Gemmatimonadota bacterium | reverse complement strand
CTCCCACCGCGTCGGCCCGGGTTGCGGTCGGGACGATGAGGTAGCTCTCGTCGGGAGCCACGAAGGCGTTGTACTGGGCGCCGCCCGGATTCACCTCCGCGGGAAGCCGTTCGGGTTCAGCGTAGCGTCCGTTGACGAAGCGGGCGCGGAAGATGTGGTTCTGGCGCGTGGCGGTGGTGCTGCGGGTGAAGTAGATGGTGCCGTCGTAGGTCAGGGTGGGGTAGAACTCGCCCTCGTCGGTCGTGTTCACCGGCGCTCCGAGGTTGACCGGTTCCCCCCATCCCTCCGGGATCCTCTCGGCGTACCAGATATCGTAATCACCCGCTTCCTCGGGCTCGCCCGGCGCGGGACGGGTGGAGACGAAGAAGAGCCGGCGGCCGTCGGGGTCGCGGTGTGGCTCGGCGTCGGTATAGCGGGGATCGCCGGAGAAGGACACCGTCTCGGGTTTCGTCCAGCGCTCGCCGACCATGAACGAGTGCACGATGAAGGTGCCGCCGTAGTTGGGCAGGGTCACCGCCCAGACGATCTCGGAACCGTCGGGGGTCATGGTCACATCTCGGTCGGTGAGGTGGGTGGAAACGATCCCGGGGGCGAAGAGCCGGGGTTCGTCCCCCGGCGGGATCTGACCGAACCAGTGACCCTCCACGGTCAGGAAGCGGTTGTCGCCGTTGCTGCAGGCGGCGGTGAGCAGGATGGCGCCGAGCGCCGCCGTCAGATCGATCCGCAGCGGTTTCATTACCCGGCACCCCAGCGGTTTCATCTTCCGGCTCCATCCCCGGCTCCTTCCGCCGGGGCGACAGGATCGGATCCAGCCGGACGCAGCGCCTCGATGAATCCGGCGTCCATCCAGTAGATGCTGGAGTTGCCGTTCTCGGGGCTGCGGGAACAGGCGAGGATCTCTTCCCAGGTGGCCCGCGACCCGCTCATCATCGACTCGAGTGCCACCCGGGTCGCGGCGAAGAAGAGGTAGCGGCCGTCGGGGGAGAGCGAGGCTGAACCGGCCGTTCCCCCCGGCCGGTTGACCTGCTCGCCCAGGTTCACCGGTTCGCTCCAGGTATCGCCGGGGCCGCGGAAGCTCACCCAGTAGTCGGACGCTCCGATCGCACCCTCCCACTCCAGGCAGATGAGGATGAATCGCTCCTCCGGATCGATGAAGCAGTTATACGGCGCTCCCTCGCGGTTCCAGCCGGCGTCGAGCGGAACGGGGTCGGCGAAGAATCCGCCCGCCGGCTCGGCCCGCAGGGTGGTCGGCTTGCCCCCCGGAGGCTGACTGGTGTAGTAGAGCACCCCCGTGCGGGTCAGCGACGGGTAGTACTGGTACTCCTCGGTCGTCACGGGGGGCGGCAGCAGCCGGGGAGAGGTCCAACCATCGGCGGTGCGGTCGGAATACCAGATGTGCTGGAAGCCCCAGGTACGGGGGCGGTACTCATCCTCGCGCCCCTCGGGCGGGCGGTTGGAGAGGAAATAGATCCGGTTCCCGTCGGGGGAGAGCGCCGGTTCGAAATAGGCGTACAGCGGGAAGGTGCTGAAAGGCGCGATCTCGGGTCCGATCCACCGGCCGTCCTCGATGCGGGTCACCGCGAGGCCCAGGGTTCCGCCGGCGCCGAATCCGAACCAGATCTCGTGCCCGTCGGGGGAAGCGACCAGGTCGCGGTTGAAGAGGTGGGTAGAGACGATCCCGGGCGCGAAGAGCTCGGGTTCGGCCCCGGGCGGGGACTGTCCCAGCCAGGGACCGCGTACCACCCCGGACCCGTTCCCCGATCCCGGGGACAGATCGCTGCAGGCCGCAGTCGTGAGAAGAACGAGGATGAGGGTGCACCGGGACAGAGCTCCGCCCCGCGGGCGTGTTGTGGCAGGCATCGATCTCTCCTCCACCGCCGAAGGCGGCGGTCTCCCTGGTTCGTACCGGCGGGTTTCCGGAAGGCTCGACGGAGGTCGGGACTCCTCTGTTGACACGGTGCCGCCTATCTTGTGTGCTGGACAGGCTCCTGGTGTTCCCGTTACCCCTCGAGCAGGAGACAGGCATGCGGCGGCCGCTGATCATCTCCCTCACCATCCTGCTCGCCGCCTGTTCGGGCGGACGGGGGGACCTCACACGCTACGTCGATCCCTTCATCGGCACCGGCGGACACGGCCACACCTACCCCGGGGCGACCCTGCCGTTCGGGATGGTGCAGTTGAGTCCCGACACCCGGTTGAGCGGGTGGGACGGCTGTTCGGGGTACCACTACGACGACGACATCGTCTACGGATTCAGCCATACCCACCTGAGCGGCACCGGGGCCTCCGACTACGGCGACATCCTGCTCATGCCGACGGTCGGAGAGGTGATCCTCTCGAACGGCGCCGGCGGCGGGCCGGGATACCGGTCGCACTTCAGCCACGACCGCGAGCAGGCCGCGGCCGGTTTCTACCGCGTGCACCTCGACGATCCCGGGATCGAGGTCGAGCTCACCGCCACCCTGCGGGCGGGTCTGCACCGCTACACCTTCCCCCGCGGGGAAGCGGCCAATGTCATCCTCGACCTGGCCCACCGCGATCCCGTCCTCGACGCCGGGATCGAGATCGTGAGCGGAACCGAGATCGCGGGTTACCGCCTCTCCCGGATGTGGGCACAGGAGCAGCACGTCTACTTCGTGGCCCGCTTCTCGCGTCCCTTCACCGCTGCCGGGATCGCCGTCGACGAGGTCGTGCGCCCGGGCTCAGAAGCGGCCCACGGCGGCAACGTCAAGGCGTTCTTCACCTTCTCAGACGACGCCCGCGCACCGCTCCTGGTCAAGGTCGGGATCTCGGCGGTCGATATCGACGGCGCCCGCCGCAACCTCGAGGCCGAGATCCCCGGGTGGGATTTCAAGGCCGTGCGGGCCGCCGCCGACAGTGTCTGGAACGCCGCGCTCTCGGCCATCGAGGTGAAGGGGGGGACGCGGGCGCAGCGGCGCACTTTCTACACCGCCCTCTACCACGCCCTGCTGAGCCCCGACCTCTACGAGGACGTCGACGGGCGCTACCGCGGCCGGGACCTGGGGATCCACCGGGCAGATGGCTTCGACAACCATACCGTCTTCAGCCTCTGGGACACCTTCCGGGCGGCCCACCCGCTGTTTACCCTGATCCAGCAGCGGCGCACCGTCGATTTCATCCGCACCTTCCTGGTCCAGTACGAGCAGGGGGGACTGCTCCCGGTCTGGGAACTGGCGGGGAACGAGACCGGCACCATGATCGGCTATCACGCCGTTCCGGTGATAGCCGACGCCTGGATGAAAGGGATCCGGGGCTATGACGGCGAACTGGCACTCGAAGCCATGATCGCCAGTGCCGAGTCCGACCTCGAAGGGCTCGGGGCCTACCGCGAGTTCGGCTACATCCCGTCGGAGGTCGAGGGGGAGTCGGTCTCGAAGACGCTGGAGTACGCCTACGACGACTGGTGCATCGCGACCGTGGCGCAGGAGATGGGGCGGGAGGAGGAGTACCGCCGCTACATCGAGCGCGCCCAGTACTGGAAGAACGTCTTCGACCCCGCCACCGGTTTCATGCGCGCCAAGCTGAACGGCCGGTGGGTCGAACCCTTCGAACCGCAGGAAGTGACCATCCATTTCACCGAGGCCAACTCCTGGCAGTACAGCTTCTTCGTTCCGCACGATATCGAGGGGCACATGCGCATGCTCGGCGGCCCGGCCGCCTATGAAGCCCGGCTCGACTCCCTCTTCTCGGCCGATCCCCGCACCACCGGCCGCGATCAGGCCGACATCACCGGACTCATCGGTCAGTATGCCCACGGCAATGAGCCGAGCCACCACATGGCCTATCTCTACAATTACCTCGGCGTACCGTATACGACCCAGCAGCGGGTGCGCCGGATCATGGATACCCTGTATGCCGATACGCCCGACGGTCTCTCGGGCAATGAGGACTGCGGTCAGATGTCGGCCTGGTACGTGTTGAGCGCACTGGGTTTCTACCCGGTCTGTCCCGGGCGGCCGGAGTATGTGCTGGGCACGCCGCTTTTCCCCGGGGCCGTGATCCACTTCGAGAACGGCCGGCAGTTCACCATCCGTGCCACTGGTGTCTCGTCCGACCGGTTCCAGGTACAGGGAGCATTCCTGAACGGTACCGAACTCACCCGGTCCTGGATCAGCCACGCCGAGGTCATCAGAGGCGGCGAGCTCGAGTTCCTCATGGGGAGCCGGCCCGATCCGGAGTGGGGTGCCGCGCCCGGGGACCGGCCGCGTTCGGCGGTGACCGATTTCCCCATCACGCCGGTGCCCTTCCTGACCTCGGGGGACCGCTCCTTCTCGGGTTCGACCGAGATCGCGATGGGGCTGCCCGGTTCGGCGG
>CAYSYY010000355.1:0-4339 GCA_964435265.1 uncultured Gemmatimonadota bacterium | reverse complement strand
CGAGTGACGGTGCAGTCCGGGCACGCATCGAAACTCCGTATGTGCGGACGATGTATATCTATTCAGCGGGGGGCGGGCGCGTCGCCGAGAGCTACCCCTATCTCGCCCGACCGGTGGTGACGTACTCGCCCCGGCATGGTCTGGTGAGGAGCGTGGGCAGCGAGCCCCTGATCGAGGTCTTCGATACCCAGGGTGTTCTGCGCCGAAGGATCGTACTGGATCTGCCCACTGAGGAGATCCCGCGCGACGACAAGCTGGCCGTGATCGAAGGGATAAGGGCACGGCAGGGATTAGAGATCTGGGATTACCGGGACGAGGAGATCGAACAGAGTATCGAGAACCTGCAGTTCCCGCGGCACAAGAGCTTCTGGACGACCCTGTTCGTGGATGCGGACGGTTATTTCTGGCTGATGATCTGGGAGCCGCCCCGGGAAGAGGTCACGGAATGGAGGGCGTACTACCGCCTGCTCAGCCCCGAGGGCGAGTATCTGGGCGAAACGCGCTGGCCCGGCCCGACGGGCACGGTCGCAGGCGACCGGCTCCTGACATGGGATCTCAACCCCGGGACCGGTGAGCTGAATATGCCGGTCGTCTATAGCATGCAGCCCCTCCCGGCGGGCTTCACCTTTCCCTGAACCGGTAGGAGCGGATGACCGGCGAGCCGTCATCGGCCTCCCCGCTCTCATAGAATCCCTCCCGCCCGAACAGGGAGGGGAAACCGGGCAGGTACTGCCGGAAGAGCCAGCGGCCGTCGGGAGCGAAGACGTTGAACCAGTACTCCGTCGGCTCGGGCCGGGTATAGCCGGCGGTGAAGTCGCGCACCCAGAGCCGGCCCTGACCGTCCCACTCCAGGTTGTGAATCGCCGGCAGGGTGCGGGCCAGGGGGAGACGGTTCAGGCCTTCCTCGGACCAGCCCTCTGAAACAAAGTGTTCAATGCAGCGGGCCCGCAGTTCAGCCGTCACCGCCACCGGGGAATGAGGCAGCGAGAGGGCGCTGCGCCGACCTGTATCGGGATCGAGGAACTGGATGGTGTAGTCATCGCTCTCCACCCAGGCCACCGGCAGGGCGGGCGCGGTCGCGAACAATACCGGCGCCTCCCGTTCGAAGGGTGGTGAGAAGTATCGGTTATCGACCATGAACCAGGTCTGGTGGTAAGTGCTGTCGAGATGGGTCGTGACCGGCCGCAGATCGTTCTCGAGCGCCTGGATGAGGAAGCGCCAGCCGAAAACGGTTTCGTCGGCGGTGGCGGAGAGGCCGCGTCCATTGAGAGAAGTCAGAGTAAAGAGCCCGCCGCTGCGGGGCAGGAGGCTCAGGCTGGACGCCGCGGCGATCTCCGCGGGCAGGCGCTGCTGTTCCCGAAACGTACCGGTGAGATCGAAGCGGGAGAGACACCGGTTCATGCCGTCGATGAAGGTGATCTCGTCATCCGTGACGAAGATGGGCGAGATCGCCCGCAGTTCCCCCGGGCCTTCACCGTAGCGCCCGAACGAACCGAGATAGCGGCCGTCGGCTGAAAACCGCTGCACCAGGCCGGTCTCATTCCGGCCCCCGAAGGCCAGCAGGCCGCCGTCGGGAAGTTCGGCCAGCGGTTGGGCGTACCGCCAGAGGAAGGTCGCTTCAGATTGATCGGTACCGAAGATCGCACCGGGCTCGAGACGATAGGGATCGAGCCGGGGCGGCTCGGCCGAACGGTAGACGCGGGTGGCGATGCCGCCGCGCTCCTCCATAATCCAGTTGGTATCGGTCGCCCGGCCGGAGCAGGCGGTGAGGGCAGGCGGGATCAGGAGGGGGATGATCGAGAGGAGCCGGGCCGATCGATATCTCATGCCGAATCATCTCCAGGTGCGGTTCCAGGTGGGGTCCCCGGACGATCGCGGGTCCTTGAATATGACACCGAGGCCACGACCGCAATTGTGGTGATAAACGGTGACACACGCTGGAATCCCGGCTGACTTTTCCACTGCTTTCATGCCCTTTCCGTATTCCGGATCGATTTCTGGAATCACCATTTCCATTTCTGGACTGAGAATAGAAACAGCACCGCCATATTTCGACCGATTTGTTCATCATTCCTGAATGAAGCAGCGGGATGTAAACTGATTCCTTCCACCGGCCGGGCGCGGATGCGCCCGGCGAACCGAGTGCGGAGTACGCAGCAGGGTGAACGCAGCCGTCGTGATACCGACCGTCGACCGTCCCGGGAGCCTGCGGGAGTGTCTGGGGGGCGTACTCCCCCAGCTCGGGTTCGGCGATGAGATCATCGTGGTGGCCCAGGGAGCCGGGGAGCAGCAGCGGGCCACGGCCGGTGCGGTACGGCAGGCGTGCGCCAAGGCCGCGGAGGGTGATTGCGGGGAGGAGAGAAAGGGGACACCGCTCGTCCGGATCGTGGAGCAGCCCGAACCGGATCTGCCTGCGGCCCGGAACCGGGGGCTGCGGGCAGCGTCGGCACCGGTGGTGGTCTTCCTCGACGACGACGCCGTCCCCCGCCCCGGCTGGCTCGAGGAGATCCTCTGGCCGTTCCAGAAAGAGAGCGCCGATCTGGTGGCGGGACGGCTCATCGAAGAACCCGACGTCACCACCAACACCAGGCACCGGGTCGGAGCACGGCTGACCATAACCGGACACACCCGGCGCAACTACAACAGTCCCGACTCCGGTCCTTCCGGCCTCGCCCCGGGGGGGAACATGGCGGTGCGCCGCGATCTGGCCCTCTACGCCGGCGGATTCGACGAAGCGATGGGACGCGGTGCGGCCGTGTACGAGGACACCGAATTCGGCGAGCGGCTCCGGCGCCTGGGGGCGACCGTCTGGTACGCCGGAGCGGCGGCGGTGGAGCACCGGGCGGTACGCACCGGCGGTTGCTGGGTGGAAGGTGAGGTTGCCCGGGAAGCCGTACGGGCGCGCAACATGAGCATCATCTTCCGGCGTCACCGCCGCCTCTGCTGGCCTATCATGGCCCTGGCCTATATTGGGGCGGCGAAGTGGAAGATGTTCCGGGGGCGCCTGCCGTGGCGGGCCCTCTGGGCGATCGCCGGCGCACTCGGGGAGGGCCGGGAGATCGGGAGCCGGTTGCTTCCCCCGCTTGCCGGTGCACCCGACGGCGGAAGAGGAACCGGTGTCATCGGGAGGGCTGTTGATTCCGGGAAGATCGTCTATCCCGGCGATGCCCGTGCATCCGGGGGAACCGAAGGAACGGAGAGCGATGGGCAGACATAAGAGGCCCGTATCCGGAAAGGCCGCAGGAAAGACCGGAGCGAGGGAAACGATCGAACCGGTCACCGCGACCGGGACCGGTCGCCGGTGGCTCGAGGCCCTCGCCGCGGCCGGCTGTATCTATCTGATCGTCATTCTATTTTTCCGGGCGCTCGTCTTCGGGGGGATGGTCTTCGCCGGCTCGGGGGACTCGGTCGCGGCGATGATCTTCGAGCGCTGGGGGCGCAGTGTCATGGAGCGGGGGATCTTCCCCCTCTGGAATCCTTTTATTTTCTCCGGCATGCCCAGTTTCGGGAGCCTGCAGTTCGCGCCGGGGATCTACCCGGTGCAGTGGCTGAAAGGGCTCTACGGCCTGCTGCTCTTCGGCGGAGCTTCCCAGAACATCCTCATTCACCATATCCTCGGCGGCTTCTTCGCCTGGCTGCTCTTGCGCGATTTCCAGCTCGACGCGCCGATCGCCCTCTTCGGTGCGGTGGTCTTCTTCTTCAGCCCGCAGGAGATCGTCCTGGGGCCGGTGGCCCACGGCGGCAAGCTCTTCACCATCGCCTGGCTCCCCCTGGTGCTGCTGGCCACCCGCCGGGTCCTGCGCCGTCCCGACCTGCTCGCCACCGCCATGCTGGCGCTGGTCCTGGCCCTGCAGCTGCTGGCCCTGCACATGCAGATCGCCTACTACGGTCTGCTCATGATCGCGGTCTGGTTCGCGGTCGATGCCGTCCAGCACCGTCGCGAACGCGAGGTGCGCGAGCACCTCAAGCGGCTGGGCGCCCTGGCCGGGGCCGGGGTACTGGCCCTGGCCCTGAGCGCCTACCTCTACTGGCCGGTGTACGAGTACAGCCAGTTCAGCATCCGCGGGGGGAGCGCCGTGGGGGGAGGGGTGTCGTATGAGTACGCCACCAGCTGGTCGTTCCACCCGCTCGAAGCGCTCACCCTGCTCGTACCCTCGTGGTTCGGCTTCGGCGGGAACACCTACTGGGGGCACATGCCCTTCACCGACCATCCCTACTACCTGGGGCTCATACCCCTGCTGCTGGCCGTAGCGGCCGGATGTCTGCGCCGCCGGGAGCGCCCGGTCGCGGCCTTGCTCGTTCTGGCTATCGAGGCGGCCCGTTACGACCTGTCGAGGAC
>CAYSYY010000354.1:0-4346 GCA_964435265.1 uncultured Gemmatimonadota bacterium | reverse complement strand
AATCACAGGGCACTGTATTCAATCAACATAATAGGAATTGATAATACCTGTCCAACAGCAATCCTCTTAGTCTCTCCCAACCCGCGAACGGTTACCTCCTTACCTTGTAATTACTCAGGTGAATAGACTGAAGGTAGAAGGCTGAAAGGGAAGCAGTCTAGGTTTACTCATTAAAAATACTTCAGTCTTCAACCTGAATCCCTGGGTAGTCACCTTGCTTTGAAAGAATCTGAGGCGGACATTCATGAGGACATTCCTTGTATGGGGGTCCAACAGGCCAGCCGTGAAAAATATCTCTTGATTTTCACCAGACTCCTTGCTAATCGATTATTGCAGTAAGACCGCATATTCTCAGTGGCTGGGGGTAATTGTATGAAGATTTCTGTTATCATACCTGTCTATAATGAATTTAAGACGATTCAAGAAATTATCTCTCGGGTCTCCCGCGTCCATATACCCGAGGTTGAAAAAGAGAGCACGCTCTGGTTCATCGATGATCCCGAAGTACCGGTCGAACACCGCCATCGCGTCATCGCCCCGGCCGGCCTTCCAGTGGGCCGCAGCAAGGAACGGGTAGACGGTGTGATCGGCCGGATCGCGTCTGAGAAGGGTCTCTGCAGTGGCGATGGCACCCGCCCAGTCGCCGGTATCGATCTGGATCTTCAGGAGCGCTATCCGGGCTTCGGAGTGTCCGGGATTGGCCTCGATCTGCAGCCGGAAGGCGGCGATGGCCCGTTCGTACTGCTCGTAATGATCCCGGTAGATCACGCCGCAGAGATAGGCTGCATCGGGATGGGAAGGATCGAGTTCGAGAAGCCGTTCCAGGTTCTTCAAGGCTTCCCGGGAATTGAACCGGCCGAGGTCGGTCGGCGCCAGCCGCAGATGAGCCCGGGCCTTCCAGTAGAGGGTCTCGATATGGTCCGGTTCCATGAAGAGGGCCGTCTGGAAACACTCGATGGCCTCGTGGGTGCGGTTAGGGAGCGCCAGATAGACCCGCCCCAGGCAGGTGTGGGCGCGGGCCGATGCCGGATCGAGCTCCACCGCTTCAGCAGCGCCGGCGAGGGCGGTCTCGGTATCGCCGCGTTCGAGTTGGGCATAGGCAGAATCACAAAGCGTGACGACCCGGTTTCCGGCCTCCTGCCGGGCGGCGAGCGAGGGCCCGGCGCCGATGAGAGAGACGACCGAGATTCCCAGGAAAACCACCCGGAGTCCCGTTGGCTGTTTCGGGTGACGGATTGTCCTGATGATCCCGGTACGGCGGCGGATCGTACCGGCGGGGATCGGACGGACGGTCGGCATGGGCTGATGGCGCTCCCGGTCACTCCCTCTCATCGGTAGGAGCGATTGTACCGGCGGATCGTTTACTCGCGGTAGGGAAGAAGCTCAGGAGGCGGTACGGCTGCGCGCGGCGGCTCGATGGTGCTGAAGGTGAGGTTCGAGCAGACCTCGGCGCCGGTGTTCAGATCGGTGACGGTGATGATCAGGTCATAGATCCCGAAGGAGAGACGGCTCATGTCGATCTCGAGCCAGGAGTTCACATCGCGCTGGATGCCGCGGGTCTCGGTATCGCTCGAGAGCATCGCCCGGCGGCCGCCCAGCCCGATGACATCGAGCAGCCGCGAGGTGATCCGCGCCAGGGGATCGATGCCCGTCTCCGACTCGGCGACGGAATAGGCCACCCGGTAATGGGTGGCCCCTACTGAGTCCCGGACCAGGTTGTAGATCTCGAAGTAGATGAAGAGCGGCTGGGTCGTGCCGACGGTGCGGCCGGGGAGCGGGATCACCTCGAGATCGCCCCGCACGAAGCGGGGCGGGCTCGCCGCCCCTGCCGGCGCGATCCGCACGGCCGGCAGGATGCCGCTTACCATCAGCTCCGAACCGGCATAGGAGGGCAGCGTGACCGTCTCCTCGGCGGAGGAGCGCAGCCCGGTCACCGGATCGAGGATGAGGGTGGTGAAGAGGTACTCCCCCGGGGCGGCTTCGAGCCGTGTGCCGTGGACGAAGAACTCGTTCCAGAAGGCTTCCACGAAAGTGGTGGTGGGCAGGTTCTGCACCGAATCCACGGCCCCGGCCACCGGCCGCCAGTCAGGAGTGTAAAGCTGCATGCGGACGTTGATGGTGGCGTACTCGCCGGTGAAGCTCCGGAAGGGGCCGAAATCGTCGGGGGTAAGTCCGATGGCGTACTCCAGGACGGTCCGCCCTCCCGCGCCCCGGAAGGTGGTGGCGATCTGCAGGGGCGCGAAGGTGTCGATCTTCTCTTCCTCGGGGCTGATGACCGGCAGACGTTCGGTGAGCCGCTCGGTCAGGTAGCGGCTCCCGCTCTCGTAGCGCCGTCCCATGGCGGGCCGGATGAAGCTCAGGTGAAAGCCCTTGTCCAGGTAGTACCACGTCTCTGGTGTGCCGTCGCCGTAGACCCGGCCGATCGCCTCCTGGGCCGGGAAGACCTCGGGGGAATAGACGGGCGGTGACATACCGAGCAGGGAGTGCAGGGCCTTCATGTTCTCGAAGTACTCCCAGTCGGCCTCGACCAGATCTCGCGGATAGGGCATGCCGGGGCCGGTCCTCACATCGGGTTCCCCGAAGCGAACATAGGCTTCTCCCCGGGCATCCCACGGCCAGCGTTCCCGGCCGAACTCGAGCCGGGCGTAGGCGATGCGGATGTAGTGCTCGAGCAGCCGCTCGTTCACCCCGGTCTGCGGATCGGGATCACGGATCTCCCAGTAGCGTCGCCGGTAGGCCTCCCGGCCGGCCCCATCGAGGGCGGCCCACTCCCCGGTCTCGGCCGTGCTAAGTACCAGCCCCAGGTCGGAATAGAGGCCCCGCTCCTTCTCCGGCAGGTGCGGGAAGCAGTCCTCGAAAGCCGCCATCGCCTCGGCCGCGCGCCCGTCCTTCCAATACGCTCCGGCCAGCCAGGGGTAGGCCTCCCAGCAGTCGGGATCGCGGGTATTGATGTCTCTGGCGGTGGCGATCGCCCCCTCCCAGTCCCCCACCCCCATGTCGAGCATGAGCAGGGCCAGCCGCGCGTTCATGTGGTCGGGGTAGATGTCGATCTGGTTGTGGAAGCTCTGCCGGGCGGCGTCGAGATCGGTGAAGATATCGATCTGGATGGTGCCGATCCGGTACCAGGCATCCTCATGCATCGGATCGAGGTCGAGGATGCGGTTGAGGTCGCGCAGGGCCGCCCGGGCATTCCCGGGCGTGGTCTCGGTCTGCGCCATGTGGAGGTGGGCCTGCGCCTTCCAGTAGAGGATCTCGGTATCGGTGCGGTCGCGCAGGTAGGCCCGGCGCAGGTGGTCCAGGGCCCGGTCGCCGCCGGCGGGCAGGGCCAGCAGGGCCCGGCCCATGCCCAGGAGCAGCTGCGGATCGCGGGGGGCGCGTCGCAGTTCGTCCCGGAAGTACTCGAGCGCCTCCTCGTTCGCTCCCTGCTCCAGCAATGCGAAGCCCGCCGCGCCACGGCGCTGCCCGGGGTCCTGTCGGTCGGCCGGCCGAAGCGACAGGGACATACCCGGGAGAAGGAGAAGGGCTGTGAGGAGACCCGTACATGCGATCGTCCGTGGCCGTTTCATGCCACTCTCCCCTTCCTCGCGACACCGCCTGCGCGCAGCCGCCACCGCCCCCCCCTCTCCGCCTGGATGAGATCGGTGCAACCGACCTGCCCCGAGGATTGGACGGATGCTCCGCCTCATGCGTTCGCCCGTTTCCCCAGCTTTTCCCGCAGGATGAGGAGGATGAGAATGACGGCCGGGACTGTTCCGAGCACGCCCGGGCCGGTCTCGACACCCCCCGCGACCCACCGGGTGATATCGATCCCCGACCAGGCGTAGATCCGGTTCAGCCCGTACCCCAGAACGACCGCACAGGTCGCGATCGCGAGCAGGTAGACGACGGTCGCCCGGCGGCCCCAGTGCCGGGCGAAAACGGTGACGGTGGCGGCGTTGGTGGCCGGCCCGGCCAGCAGGAAGACCAGCGCCGCTCCGGGTGAGATGCCCTTGAGCACCAGAGCGGCGGCGATCGGGGTCGAAGCGGTGGCGCAGATGTAGAGGGGGATACCGGCCACGAGCAGGATCAGCATCTCGCCCGGTTCACCCCCCGGCAGAGCAGCCAGGCTCTCGGCCGGTACCAGCCAGGCGATGATCCCCGCGATCAGCACGCCGAGCAGGAGCAGCCAGCCGATATCCCCCAGCAGTTCCCCGAAGGCGTAGGTGAGGCCGGCGCGCAGCCGCTCACCGACCGTCTGTGAGGCGGGCGATCCCGCTTCGATCGCGCACCCGCAGTGGCACGAGGCGCCGGCCGCGACCGTTCCGTCGGCCTGTTCGGCTGATCCGGCCGGACTGGTTGGATCGACC
>CAYSYY010000353.1:0-4346 GCA_964435265.1 uncultured Gemmatimonadota bacterium | reverse complement strand
GCCCGCAGGGCGGGCAGGAGTGAAGCCACCGCCCCCACCACGGCCAGGAAGAGAGCCGCCCCGGCTATCGTCGGTGCATCGAGGGGGCGGATGCCGTACACGAATCCCGTCAGCAGGCGGGTCGAGAGGCTGATCCCGATCAGGCCGACGACCAGGCCGTATCCGGCCACCCGTCCGATGAGCCGCACCACGACGGTGAGGATCTCGCTCTTCTGCGCGCCCAGCGCGAGCCGGATCCCGAACTCGTGGAAGCGGCGGGCGACCGAGTAGCTGATGGTGCCGTACACCCCCACCGCCGCCATGACGAGAGCCAGGGCGGCGAAGATGCCGACGAGAGTGGTATAGAACGACCGCCGGGTGAACTGACTGCCGAGGATCTCCGCCATGGTCCGGATCTCCGATACCGGCAGGGTCGGATCCAGAGCGGCGAGCTCGCGGCGGACGGCCGTCACCAGTTCGGCCGGCGGCCGGTCGGATTGCACCACCAGGAACATACGCCGCGGGAAGAGGAACGAATACGGCACGTACAGCTCAGCCTCCGGGACCTGTTCGAGACCGCGCTGACGCATGTCACCGACCACCCCGACGATCTCCATCCACCTCGATCCCGCGGCATCCAAACTCACCCGCCGACCGAGGGGATCCGATCCGGGCCAGAGCCGGTCGGCCAGGGCCTGATTGACCACGACCCCGGTCACCGCCGAGGGACTCGAACCGAGCATATCGTCGAGGGTGAGGGCTCGTCCCCTGATGACCGGAATGCCCTGGGCCCGGAAGTAGTCGCCGGTGATGAGCGTCAGGTCCGCCAGGGGACCCTCTTCGGGCGGCGTACCGGCCGCGGCGGGTTCGGGGTAGAGGGTGAACTGCGGTCCTTCCATTTCGAGGGGGAGGGTACTGGCTGCGCCGATGGCGCTGACCCCGCTCAATCCCTCGAGACGGGGGAGCAGGTCGCGGTAGAAGTTCATCCGGGCCGAGAGGCCCTGGTAACGCGGGCCGCCCAGCGAGACGGCCATGGTGAGGGCGGAGCGGTTCCCGAATCCCGGATCGGTCCGCTGCAGCGCCGCCTGGCTCTGCATGAGGAGAAGGGCGGCGTCGGCCAGGATCAGGCTCACGGCGAACTGTCCGGTCACCAGGGCGGTGCGCAGCCACGGCCGCCGGGACCCGCTGTCGGTGCTCCGCTGCCCGTCCTTCAGCACCTCGGCCGGGTTCAGGCGGGCAGCCGAGAGGGCGGGAACGAAGCCGAAGACGAGGGCGGAGAGAAACGCGAGGCCGAGGGCGAAGAGGAATACCGAACCGTCCAGTCCGATCTCACCCCCGCGGGGCATCTCGGGCGGAATGAGGTTTCTGAGAACGGTCGTCCCTCCGGCCGCCAGAGCGAAGGCGGCGGCTCCACCCACCAGCGCCAACAGCACGCTCTCACCGAAGAGCTGGCTCATGATCCGGCCCTGATCGGCGCCCAGGGACGACCTGACGGCGAACTCGCGGCGCTGGCGGATCGTCCGGGCCAGCTGCAGCGCCGCGATGTTGGCGCACGCGATCAGCAGGACCAGCCCGGCGGCCCCCAGAATGAGCAGTATCTGACGGCCGGCTTCCCCGAAGAGGGCGTGATGAACGGTGTCGATCGCGATTCCCCGGCCCTCGTTCGTTTCCGGGTACCGGTCGGCCAGCTGCCGGGCGACGCTGTCCATCTCTTCTCGGGCCGCCCGCAGGGATACAGTGTTCCGGAGGCGGGCGACGACCTGATACGAGTGAACGCTGCGCGGATCGAACCGGGTAACCGCGGGCATGGGGATGAAGAGGTCGAACGACTGCGGCACGTTCCGGGCCGACGGGAGCACGAACCCGGCGGGCATGACGCCGATAACGGTATGCGGTGTGCCGTCGAGATCGATCGTCCGCCCGACCAGCCCGGGATCGCCGCCGTAGCGGCCGTTCCAGATCCGGTGGCTCAACACGACGACCGGGTTCCCTTCCTCGTCCTCGGATCGGACGGTACGCCCCAGCATCGGCACGACACCGAGAACGTCGGCGAGACTCCCGGTGACCCGGGCGATGCGGACGCGCACCGGTTCCTCGCCGTCGGTGATGTTCAGGTGGGAATCGTGATAGGCGCCCAGGGCGGCGAAGGACCGATTCATCTCCCGCCAGTCGAGGTAGTTGGCGAAGGCGACCGGTCCGATCCCCTGCTCGACCGCGTGTTCATTCACCAGGACCAGCCGGTCGGGATCGGGGAGGGGGAGGGGCTCGAGGTAGACCGCCTTGAGAACGCTGAAGACGGCCGTGTTCAGACCGATGCCCAGGGCCAGGGTGACGATGACGACGATCGAGAAACCCGGGTCGCGGCGCAGCGATCGCAGAGCGTGGCGCAGATCCCGCAGGAAACCGGCGAGCCGCCGCCCGCCCCGCTCCCGACGCATCCGCTCCTTCCAGTGATCGAGAGTACCGAATTCCCGCAACGCCTCCCGCCGGGCCGCGGCGGGATCGAGACCGCGCTCGCGATGCCGCTCGGTCAGCTGCTCGAGGTAGAACCGCATTTCCTCGTCCATCTCCCGTTCCAGACGGGCGCGGCTGAACAGTCCTGCGACGATCTCGCGAAGCCGCCACCTGAGCGACATGGCGATGTCCTTCCTGAGGTGCCGTCCGGGGATCCCCGGAACCGGGCATCTCCGGACGTCGTGGCATCGCTTCTTCATACGTTATGAAGGAGGTGCAGGTTGCGGGGAAGATGGGATTGCACAACTACTTCCGACTGCCCGACTCGGATATTCCGGGGAAAGTTGGTATTGAATTATATTGTAATTAACAATTATGATAAAATATGTTTATTATAAATTCAATATTTCATACAAAGGAAGAATCCCGGTGCTGCAAGACATTGTGATACAGCAGAAACGAGAAGTGGAGACGGCACTCCGAGAGCCGTACATCCCCCGGCAGATTCCCCCTCTGCCACCGGACCACAGCATGATAACGGTGATCCTGGGACCGAGGCGGGCCGGCAAGTCTTTTTTCGGAATGCATACCATCGGTCGTGAGAGTAATTCCGGGTATCTCAACTTCGACGATGAACGTCTGATTGACGTCACGGATTACGATCGATTCATCGCAGCCGTCAACGAAGTCTGCGGGAATCCCGACTGTCTGCTCCTCGATGAAATCCAGAACCTCCCCCGGTGGGAGCTGTTCCTCAACCGGCTCCAGCGGCAGGGGTATCGCCTCATCGTCACGGGGAGCAACGCCCATCTGCTCAGTTCGGAACTCGCCACCCACCTGACCGGCAGGCACCTGCCGGTCGTGCTCCTGCCCTTCTCCTTCGGGGAGTATCTCTCCACGAAGGATCGGGAACTAACCGGTCTGGAGCATGTGCAGGCTCTGCGGGAGTATGCCGAAGCGGGCGGATTCCCCGAGCCGATTGTGAAGAACGTCCAGGCCGGTCCGTATATCTCCACGCTCTTCGATGCCGTCATCTACAAGGACATCGTCAGGCGGAAACGTATCCGGAAGATCCAGGGACTGGAAGATCTGGCGCTCTACCTCCTGTCGAACACGGCGCGGGAGTACTCCTTCCGTACCCTGACGAGGGTGACGCGATGCCGTGCCGTCCCGACCGTCGAGAAATACCTCGGCTATCTGGAGGAAGCGTTCCTGTTCTTCTCTCTGCGCAGGTACTCGTTCAAGGTACGGGAGCAGATCCAGGCAAACCGCAAGATCTACTGCATCGACAACGGGTACGTGACCACCCGCGGATTCCGGTTCTCGGCCGATACCGATCGGCTGTACGAGAACCTCGTGGCGATCCAGATGAAGAAGCGGCAGCTGCTCGGCGGGAGTGAGGTCTTCTTCTGGCGCGACGACCGGGGGGAGGAGGTCGATTTCGTCGTCAAGAAGGGGCCGGTGGTGACCGATCTGATCCAGGTCTGTCAGAGTGTGGCCGACGAACGGACGAAAGCCCGTGAAGTCCGCGCTCTCCTCAAGGCAGGAGACCAGCTGGGCTGCCGGAATCTGCTGGTATTGACCGAGAACGAAGAGTTCTCGGAAGAACATACCTGGTTCGGACGGCGGGGCGAGATCCGCTTTATTCCTCTGTGGCGATGGCTGCTTCAGGCCGAGAGCAGTATGCCGGTCGGGTGATACGGCCGGAGGGCGGATCCGGATCGGATGCTGCCGTCCAGAGATATTCTAAACAAAAGCTGGTTCCGCTCGTATGTTAAATGTGATTAATATCACATTTAGAAAGGGCGGCACATGAGCATCACGCTCCCTGTCATCATCCTGGTCTCCGGTATCACCTGGTCGGCAACCGCGCAGCAGGCGACCGGTCCGATCCATGCCGCGGTCCCGGTCGG
>CAYSYY010000352.1:0-4365 GCA_964435265.1 uncultured Gemmatimonadota bacterium | reverse complement strand
GTGCGTAAAGCGCGCAAGCGGCGACGATCCACACGGCGAGCCCCTGCCAGGCGACGAATCCGGCATAGGTCGTCTCCCGGTTCCACTCCCCGTCGGCTGAGCGGAAGAAGGTATTGCTCGCCAGCCGTCCCCGCAGAACCGGTACTCCGCTGCCGGTGTAGCGCAGCTCGGGATCGCGGGTCAGCCGTCCGGCGATCATGATGACGTTGAGATGGGGCATTTTCAGACCGTTCATTCTTTTCCCTCCTGCCCGTTACCGGTCGCAGACCGGATCGGGTTGAATCGCCTCTGCCACCTCGTCGTATCAATCCGCGTGCCAACCGGGAGCGGGAGTGAGAGAAATATGCAATGTATTGTCTGACAATGAGATACGTTGATCGAACCGGTCCCGGGGTACGATCGTGATCACCGGGGATTCGCCTGTGGGGTGTGAAGAGTGCTTGACGGCTGGAAGGAGGATCGGCGGCCGGGCTCAGCCGGTGGGCGCATACCGGCGTCAAGGCTTCTTGACACCATCCTCGCCCGGGACCGCCGGCTGAAGCGGGATACGGTGGTACTCCAGGCGCCCGTAGAGGTTCTGTCGCGACATGCCGAGCAGGCGGGCGGTCTCGGCCTTGTTCCACCCGGTCTCCTCCAGACAGGAGATGATCATCTGCCGCTCCCGCAGGTCGAGCGCCAGACGCAGACTCCCGGCTCCCCTGATCTGCTGGACCGCCCGGATCTCCTCGGAGAGGTCATCTAGTTCGATCCGGTCCCCCTCGGCGAGGGTGACGGCGCGGGCGATCTCGTTCTCCAGCTCCCGCACGTTCCCCGGCCAGGGATAGCGTTTCAGCGCCTGCAGGGCGCGCCGCGAGAAGGTGATCGAGGTCCGATCGCCCCGGTGTCGGTACAGGGCGAGAAAGCGCTCGACCAGGTGCGGGATATCCTCGCTGCGTTCCCGCAACGAGGGCAGGCGGTACCGCAGCACGCTGAGGCGGTAGAAGAGGTCCTGACGGAACGAGCCATTCCGCACCGCGTCCTCCAGCGCGACGTTGGTGGCCGCGATCACGCGCACCTGCACCCGCCGGTCACGGGCTGCTCCGACCGGCCGGATGACGCCCTCCTGCAGGGCGCGCAGGAGCTTTACCTGACTGGACGGCGGGATGTCCGCCACCTCGTCGAGGAAGAGGGTGGAGCGGTGGGCCGCCTCGATGAGACCGGTGCGGTCCCGATCGGCCCCGGTGAAGGAACCGCGGACATGCCCGAAGAGTTCCGCTTCGAAGAGCGATTCGGGGATCGCTCCGCAGTTGACGCTGACCATGGCCAGCCCGCCGCGGGAACCCGCGGCGTGGATCGCCCGGGCGACGACCTCCTTCCCGGTCCCCGTTTCGCCGGTCAGCAGGACGGGGACGTCGGCTCCGGCCGCTTTGTGCACGAACGCCCTGATCCCGGCCACCGCGGCACTGCCGCCCATGATCCGGTGCAGATCGTCGGCGGATTCTCCCCCTGCCCGCTCGTAGCCTGCCGCCGGCTCCGCAACCCCCTCCCCCCGGCGCCGCTGGCGCAGCGACTGCTCGATCGCCCGGACGATCTCCTGGGCCGTGACCGGTTTCACCAGGTACTCGACCGCCCCTCCCCGCAGCGAATCGAGCACGCTCTCGAAGGAGCAGTAGGCGGTCATCATGATCACCCGGCAGGCCGGAACATCCTGGCGCAGCCGGCGGAGCAGGGTCACGCCGTCGCTGTCGGGCAGCCTGAGGTCCAGCAGGGCCACATCGGGAGTATCCCCGGCGTCGAGGGCTCCGCTGAAGGCGGATCCGCCGGCGAAGGCGCCGACATCGTATCCGCATTCGGTCAGGGTCCTGGTGATGATATCGATCAGGACCGGGTCGTCTTCGACGACGGCGATACGGGTCAGCCGTCCCATAGCGTCTCCTTTCGGAGGGGCGCTGGGACTCTAGCCGGTGCCGCCGCCGTTCGTCAACCCGGTTCCCCTCACCCGCCACAACACCCCGGGACGAGCAGGTACCGGTTGTACGGCCTCCTAGTCGGAACCTATGTTGGGGTGTCCGGCGACCCCGCTGAGCCGGGGATCCCCGCAACCGAGGGAACGGATCCGTCCATGACTGAACCGCCCTGCTGCACTCCAGCGAGACCTCCGGTCCGGCTCAACCGCCGGGGGGCGGAGCTCGTCCTTCCCGTCATCCTGCTCACTCTTCTGACCGGCTGTCTGGAGGTGAAGGAGAACCTCTGGATCGAGCCCGACGGCCGGGGACGGCTGCACCTCGATATCGGCCTGGCCGCCGACGGAACCGCACCCGACGCCGACGGGCTGGTGGAGAGCGAGGTGGTGGAGGATCTGCGCCGGGCCGCCGGGCCGCTGGCGGGTGATCCGCGCCTCACATCATCACCGGTCGTCTCGTGGTACACCCGGGACGGATTCAACCGGGCCGAGATCGACATCCAGGTGGCGGACTGGCACGATCTGCCCGCGATCGGTGCGGCGATCATCGAGCGCACCTGCGAACGGGTTCCGGAGGCGGCGGGGTATGCCCGGCTGCTGACCTTCTCGCTGGAAGAGGATGAGGAAGGGGTGATCTGGTTCAGCCAGCCGCCCTCCCCGCTCACCTCCTTCACTCCCCCCGGGGCCGGAGGGCGGCTGACCGCCCGCTACCCGGCCGAGGACCTGGCCCGGTTCTTCGATCAGGCCCGGCTCACCGTGACGCTGCACAGCCCCATGGTGAGTTCGACCAACGGACACTGGATGCTCGACAAGGAGAGTGTGCAGTGGACCCTGGCGCTGAGCGCGGTCCGGACGAGCCGGCAGGGCGAAACCGCCTTCACGGCCCGCATCGGCGCCTCGGCCCGGAGCAGCCACTTCCTGCGCACGCTGCTCATCGTGGCCGCCGTGAGCCTCCTGGTGGCCACCCTGACCTGGTTCCAGCGCCGCCGGCACCGCCGGCGCATGGAGCGCGGCCAGGCACCGCAGTAGGCACCCCGCCGGTGTACGGCGGTCGGCCTCGATCCGCTTTCAATCCAGGTCGGAGATCAGGACGCGGATCCGCGCCAGGGAATCCCGCAGGGCGGCTTCCTTCTCGCGTTCCCGGGTCACGACGTCATCCGGGGCGCGGTCCAGGAAGGCGGCCGTACCGAGTTTGCGTGAGGCCGCGGCGATCAGTTTCTCCAGCCGCTCCCGCTCCCGTTCCAGCCGTTCCCGCTCTACCGCCAGATCGATGAGCCCCGCCAGCGGCAGGAAGAGGCTGAGCCCGGCCACCACCGCCGAGGCCGCGGCCGGCGGTTTCTCGATATCGGGCGCCGTCTCGATCCCTTCGAGGCCGGCCAGGGCGGTGATATCGGCCGCGGCGCCGTCAATCGCGGAACGCGCCTGAGCGGTACCGCCGGTGACCAGGAGGTGCCCGTGCCGTCCCGGCGGGATGTTCATCTCACCCCGGATGGTGCGGACCGCCGAGATGACGTCCTGCACCAGCTGCATCTCGCTCTCGAGATCGGGATCGTCGGCCCCGCCCGGGATCTCCGGCCAGGGAGCCGTGATGAGGAACGGCGGGGCCGGTTCGCAGGCCAGCTCCGCCCGCTCGCCGATCGAGCGGAAGCGTGTCAGGCGGCCGCCGGTCGCTTCGGCCAGGCGCTCGCCGATCTCGCTGGTAATGAAGGGCATGAAGGGGTGCAGCAGCCGGAGGATGCCGTCCAGCAACGCGACCAGACAGGCCCTGACCGCGGCGGCCCCGGGCGAATCCGGATCGGTGAGCCGTTCCTTCACCAGCTCCAGGTACCAGTCGCAGAATTCGTTCCAGACGAAGGTGTAGAGTTCGCGGGCGGCCTCGGAGTACTTCAGGTTCTCGAGCCGGTCGGTCACGGTGCGCACCCGGGCGGCATAGCGGCTCACGATCCACCGGTCGGCGGCGGAGAGGTCGATCTCGCCCTCCGCCGGCTCATGTCCCTCCAGCTGCAACAGGACAAAGCGGGCGGCGTTCCAGAGCTTGTTCGCGAAATTGCGTCCCATCTCGAACCTGGACTCGGCCAGCCTGATATCCTGCCCCTCGCTGGTGAGCACGCACAGGCTGTAGCGCACCGCATCGGCCCCGTAGCGTTCGATCATCTCGATCGGATCGATACCGTTGCCCAGGCTCTTGCTCATCGGCCGGCCCAGCTCGTCCTGGATCATGCCGTGGATATAGAGGGTCGCGAAGGGTACCCGGCCGGTGAAGGCGAGCCCGGCCATGACCATCCGGGTGTCCCAGAAGAAGAGGATGTCGTACCCGCTCACCAGCAGGGTGGTCGGGTAGAAGGTCTCCAGGTCGGCGGTCTTCTCCGGCCAGCCCATGGTCGAGAAGGGCCAGAGCCAGGAGGAGAACCAGGTATCGAGCA
>CAYSYY010000351.1:0-4374 GCA_964435265.1 uncultured Gemmatimonadota bacterium | reverse complement strand
GCACCGTCTCGCCGAAAGCGAGAACCCCGCTGTAGAGGTACGACATCAGGTGCCGGGCCAGGAACCGGTACACGGATCCCTCCAGCAGGACGGCCGGGTTGCGCCCCCCGAAACCGACCAGGTACACCCCGAAGAAGAAAACCGGCACCAGGGCCACCAGAGCTGCGAGCCGGCGCACCGACAGCTTCCACCGCCCCGTGGAGGCGCGGTACAGAATCCCGGCCAGAAGGGGGATGAAGACCCAGGTCTTGACCTGGTAGAGCATGACGAACAGGAATCCGGCCAGGATCGTGATCCCGGTCAGGGAACGGGCGGAACGGCTGATCCCGATCAGGAACATCAACAGAGCGATGAGGACGGTGAGCAGATGACCCTCGAATCCGTACCCGTATTCGAGTTCGAAGGCCTCGCTGCCGAATCCCGTCCATCCCCCGACTAAACTCAGGGATGCCCCGAAATGGAGCACCAGTACGGCCATGATCAACCACGCCAGGATGAGACTCAGCACCTCGCCGGAATGCTCCCCCGGCAGGGGACCGCGCGCTCCGTTTCCGCTGGTGAACCAGGATCGGACCTGCACTCCGACGATCGCTCCCGCGCCCCAGAACAGGAAGAGTCCCACCATCCAGTAGAGCACCGACTCCACGTGCAGGGGGATGAAGCCCAGCATCGGCGCCGTGAGCCAGGTGATGATGACGATTCCGGTATAGGGGACGCCCAGCATCGCTGTGGGAGTGAACCAGGTCCGGAAGAGGCGGTGATCCAGGTAGAGCAGTCCCGCGACTTCACCAGCCAGCCCGCCCACTATCAGCACATCGGTCATGATTGATATATATACTGCACCTGTACCACAGATATCCAGGATACGTCCGGACCGTCCTGTCGGCCGCTGGTGAGGGCACGGCAGGTACTCACCGGGAGAGGCGGTCGGCTGCAGGGGCAGTGCCGCGGAAAGGAGTACGGCGGGTGAAAGAGGTGCCGGAACAGTCACGCCGCGGGCCCGGACTCACCCTGGGGCTGGCGGTCGCCACCATGGCCGATCGGCTGCCGATTCTGCAACGGTTCGTGGAAGAGTCGGCGCGCGGCCTGCAGGACTTCGACCAGGTGATCATCGTCGTGCAGGGTTCCTCCGGTCCCCGGGCGCCGGATCTGGAGCGGATGATCCGGGAGGCCGGGACCGGCGTGCAGGCGCAGGTTGTGGCCTCGCCGCTCACCGGGATCAGCCGGAGCAGGAACACCGCCCTGGAGCATGCCGTCACCGATTTCCTGTGGTTCGTCGACGACGATGTCCTGATCGAAACCGATGCCGCGAGGGAAATCAAGGCGTCGCTCGCCCGGGTATCCGGGGACGCTGTTTCGGTCCGCATCCGCTGCCTCGAGAACCCGGACCGGCTCTACAAAGCCTACGGGCCGCAGCGTGAAATCCGGCGGCTGCACGTGCTGAAAGTCAGTTCCATCGAGATCATCGTCAACGTACCCGCGGTACGCGCGCTGGCGGTGGTATTCCCGGAGCAGCTCGGCCTCGGGACCGCCCTGCCGTCGGGCGAGGAGAATCTCTTCCTGCTGGAACTGCTGGCCCGCGGCGGCCGGATCAGACACCTGCCGGTCGTGGCCGGGCGGCACACCTGTACGGAGACGCGGAGGGAGAAGGAGTGGCGGAACCCCGCGATCCTCCGAACCAAGGGGATCGTCGCCCGGCGTCTGGGGATGCCCCTCGGTCTGCTCCTCATTCTCCGGTGGTGGCTCCGCGAGAGCCGGCGCGGGATGCCGTGCCGGTACGGGCGCCATCTCTGCGACGGTTTCTTCAGAGGCCGGCGTTACCTGGGGGACACGTGGGGGCGGTAGCAGCGGCCGGCCGCGGTACGGTCAGGCCCGATCCCCGCCATGCCGGATCACCGATCCCAACCTGACGAGGCGATCCCGGTCACGCCGGGTGAGGAACACGAACCACACGCTCCCGCAACAGGCCGCGAAGACACCGATGACCAGGAAGGCACGCAGAAGCGCACCCGGCAGCAGCTGCGACAGGGCCATGGCGGCGAGGCAGCTGACGAAGAAGAGGGTCAGGGTCTGGATGATCCCTTCCGACAGGAACACGGTCACCGGTGTGGAGCTCAACCGGCCGGCGGCGGCGAACAGCAGGGCCGCATCGACAGCGGCGCGCAGCGACCAGGCCAGAGCAGCCCCGGTGATACCCCACAGACTGATGCCGAGATAGAGGGCGGCCAGGTGCAGGGGCAGCTCGATCAGGTGGAATTTCGCCGTCAGATCCGGCCGACCGATCCCCTGGATCATCGCGAACGGCACATTGGCGACGGCATTGATCAGCACCCCTGCGGCCAGCAGCTGGAGGAGGAGGGTGCTTTCGGCGGCGAACCGGCCGCCGAGCCAGAGCTGCAGGATCTCCCGGGCGAAGCCCGTGAGCAGAATGAGGATCGGTCCGATGATGAGGAGCAGGTACTTGACCGAATCGGTGAAGAGCCCCGTGATGTCACCCTCGTTCCCCGATCCTTTCAGGGTGCTGAAGGCCGGGAACAGGGTCGCCACGAGACTCCCGTGGATGATCGACAGCCGGGTGACCGCCTCGTACGGGGCGGTGTAGTAGGTGACCGCCGCCATGGAAATCATAACCCCGATCAACAGGCGATCGAGGTATACCAGGAGTGGATTGACGATGCTGGAGACGGTGACCCAGCCGCCGAAACGGATGATCTGCCGGAGCCGGTCGGGCTGGAACCGGGTCAGGGAACGGAGCGAAGGGAACACCCGCACGCACAGGACATACAGCACCGTGACGGTGGCGAAGCGGTAGACGACCAGGAGCGCGATGACGCCCGGGAGTTTCCACCCGAGAAGGACGGCCAGCAGCGGCAGGAGGTAGTTCGAGGCGATGGCGGGGCTGCGGACCGCGTTCACCAGATCGAAACGCTGGGCGGCTTCGAGTACGCCCTGCAGAGTTCCGGAGATGAAGACGAGGGGAATGGCGACGGCGACGATATACAGAGCGGAAAGGGCCTCGGTCGCCAGCGAGGCCGGCACCTTGAGGACGACCTCCACGAGCAGGGGGGTGCCGAGCATCAGCAGAAGAGCGCCGCCTGAGCCGAGTACAGCCTGGGTCAGGAGAACATTCGAGGTGATGCTGTCGATACCCGCGACGTCATCCGAACTCATGGCCTCGGCCACGAACTTCGTCGCCGCCCGCCCCAGGCCGAGGTCGAAGACGTTGAAATAACCGAGGATGACCCACATCAGAGCCAGGATCCCGAACCGCTCCACGCCCAGCCCCCTGATCACGAAGGGCATGGCGAGCACCGCGATCACCAGCGGCACGCCCTGGCCGATCAGGTTGTACAGCGTGTTGCGGGCGATCATCGGCCGGTATGTCCGTTCGGCGGGCAGCATGGACCCCTGGCGGGTGCCTCCTGCGTTCGTCGCGAACTCGAAGGATATCACCGGTACGGTATTCCTCCAAGCTGAGGACGTGAGTATCATGGAAGATATCTCGGCCGGACGGTCCGACCTCGGTCCGGAGAGCCGAACGGGCGGACTGACGGCGGAGGGACGGGGAGCCGGATGAAGGCATCGGGAGACAGATCCGGCGGCGCACCGGAGCCGCCGGCCGGCGGGTGGCCCGCGGTCACCGTCCTGGTGCTCAACTACAACGGGTGGCGGGACACGATCGCCTGTCTGGATTATCTCCGGCGTCTCACCTACCCGGACTACCGGCTCGTCGTCATCGACAACGGTTCCAGTGATGGCTCGGTGGAGATGATCGAGGCCTGGGCCGGGGGCCGTCTGGACGCGGACGGAAACCGGCCCGGGAGCGGTCCCGCGGCACCGGTCATGGAGATCATCGAATACGATCGCCCGACGGCGGAGGCCGGAGGTCTCGAGGAACAGGAGGAACGGCTCACCCGTCTGGCGCCCGATCGTCGACTCGTCCTCATCCGCTGCTCCGGGAATCTGGGCTTCTCGGCCGGGAACAATGTCGGGATCAGGTACGCCCTGGCCGGGGACAGCGCCTGCGTTCTCCTGCTGAACAACGACACCATCGTCGAGGCGGGGTTCCTGGAACCGCTGGTCGCAGCGTGCGAGCGATATCCCGAAACGGTCATGGCCACCGGGAAGATCTACTACCTCGATCGGCCCGCGACCTTCTGGTACGCCGGGGGGCACATCAGCCTCCTGCGGGGAGGGTCCGTCCACCGGGGAGAAGGGGAAGCCGACCGGGGACAGTACGATGCCCCGGCGGAAGTGGGTTTCGCCTCCGGCTGTCTGATGCTTCTCGACCGGCGTGTCCTGACGGAGCTGGGGTTGCTGGACGAGCGTTTCTACCTGGGCGGAGAGGACAACCTGCAGTGCTGGAAGGTGCGC
>CAYSYY010000350.1:0-4403 GCA_964435265.1 uncultured Gemmatimonadota bacterium | reverse complement strand
TGATTCGCAGTGACGGCAGGGATCAGATGCAGATCACCAGCGGGGAGCCAGAATACTACGGCGCGGAATGGAGGCCGTACTGAGTGTCGACAATCCTGTCGGGGCCGCAGGGGTGCCTGATCGCTACTCTCTCAGTCTACATACGATGATATTATCGTGTACTGTGCCGGTAGTGATCCAGAATCCGGCACTGAAAGCTCAATTCTCAGCCAATACTCTGATTCGGAATTGAGGCCCCTTGAAATCATAGTTAAATGATCACTCGGATCGGGATCTTCGTACCAGAGACGCATGAGATTCACAGGCACATAACTCATATCAATAACTTTGTATAATTCCACCTTCATATCATATTCAGACGATATTGAGATAAAATGATATTTTCCTTTCGGTGCCCGTACTCTCCAGGTGTGAAAATATATATCCATTTCGTCATGATCTTCAATCGTCATCCCTTTTTCTTTTTCCTGACCGATTTCAAGGCTACCTGCAATGTGATATTTATGGATCATACATGCCATGAGCCCATCCGGATCTGTCGAATTCTTGGCGCACGAAGAAAAAATGATGGCAAGAAGGATCAAAGGAATCTTCTGTATATCACATTTCTTCATGTACATGTGCCTGTTCCAATATTCGTAGAAGTCGGTATCGCGGCATATGTATCCATGAAACGGAAGAGGAACGTAATCCTGCTACAAGAATGGTGCTGAAAAATGAAACTGCCTATTCGTAACGCAGGGCTTCGACCGGATCGACTCGCGCGATGCGGCGCAGCGGACCCGAGACGGCCAGACCGGTGACGAGCAGGAAGAGCAGCGGCGCTGCCAGGAAGACCGGCACGTCGAAGGCGCGCACCCCGTACACCACGGAACTGAGGGCGTGCGACGCCGCCCCGGCGCCGACGATCCCGAGCAGCAGCCCGATGCCCACCGCCAGGAAACCGTCACGCAGGATCAGGTGCCGGACTTGCCGCGGCCGCGCTCCCAGGGCCAGGCGGAGACCGGCTTCGGGGATCCGGCGGGCGGCCTCGAGCCCGATCACTCCCCAGAGACCGATGGTGCCGAGCAGCAGGGCGAGGCTGCCCAGACCGGTCAGCAGGATCGAGCCGAGACGCGACGGCAGGAGCCGGACGGCCTGCAGGTCGGCGATGGTCATCTCCTGGAGGACCGGCAGGTGGGGATCGAGTTCGCCGATCGTCCGCCGGATGAGCGGGAGCATGGTCCGCCCCTCATCCTGTGTGCGGACGATCACGAGCCGTCCGACCGGGTTGTCCGGGGCGAAGGGATAGTAGAAGAAGGGCCGGGGTGCCTCACCGAGCGAGCGGTACCGGCCGTCGGCCGTCACACCGACGACGGTGTACTCCGGGCCCGTCTCTCCCCAGCGGAAGCGTTGCCCGAGAGCTGGTTCATCCGGCCAGCACCGTTGGGCGAAGGCCCGGTTCACCACCGCTGCCTGCTGCCCCGGAGTTCCATCGGAGGCCTCAAAAGCGCGACCGGCGAGCAGATCGATGCCCATGACCTCGAAGTAGTCCGATCCGACCGCGGCCAGATCGCTCTGGAAGTCCCCCTCTTCATCCAGGGCTGAGCCCGGTCCCACCGGGAAGATCCGGGTGGCGGTCACCGTCCCGTCCAGCGGCAGGTCACTGGCGGTGGTCACCCCGGTCACCCCTGGCAGGGCGGCGAGGCGCAGCTGCAATTCTGCGAAGAACCTTCCCCCCTCTCCCGGCGCATACCCGCTCGCGCCCGGATCGAGCTCAACGATCACGCCACGGTCGAGCCGGAAACCGGGATCGGCCTGCACCGCCGCCGTCAGGCTGCGCAGGAAGAGACCGGCGCAGATAAGCAGCAGGACCGAGGCCGCCACCTGTCCAGTCAGGAGCAGACGGCTCCCTCGCGACCGCACCCGGCGGGTTCCCGTTCGTCCGACGGCCGGGCGCAGGAAGGTCGTGATGTCGCTCCGGGCCGACTGCAGCGCCGGAGCGATCCCGACCGCTATCCCGGCGCCCGCCGTCAGGAGCAGCGTGAATCCCAGGACCGCCGGATCCAGACCGAAATCCAGATCGAGAACGAATTGATCGAAGGGGAGCAGGGTGAGCAGGCCGTCCAGAAGCCAGCGGGCGGTGAGCAACCCGATGATGCCGCCCACCATCGCCAGCAGGGTGCTCTCGATCAGAAGCTGACACACGAGCCGCCGGCCCGAAGCCCCCAGGGCGCGGCGAACGCCCAGTTCGGTACGCCGATGCGCCGCCCGGACCAGGTGCAGGCCGGTGAGATTGGTGCCGGCGACGAGAAGGACGATCCCCGCCAGGACGGTCAGCAGCGCGCTGATCATCTTCAGCCGGCTGTCGATCAGGGGGATGAAGACCACCTCATCGGCCGGAAGGGCCGTGCCCCGGCGCTGGTCGTTTGTCCCGGGATACGCAGCGGCGAGGCGATCGGAGACGACCTCGAGCGAAGCCCGGAGTTGATCGATCGAAGCCCCGGCGCGCAGCCGTCCGACGAGGAGGAACTGCCTCTCGGCGCGGCTCCCGAAGAATGACACGGCGGCGGGATCGCATCCGGTCAGGAGATGATGGCCGGCCAGCGGCACCCACAGGTCCACCCGGTAGGGATAGAGCCCGCCGAAATCCTGAGCCGCCACTCCAATGATGGTGAAGTCGTAGCCGTTGAGTCTCATGGGGCGGCCGATGACGGCGGGATCGGAGCCGAAGGAGCGCCGCCACAGCCCGTGGCTGATCACGACGGTGAGTTCTCCGCCGGGTGCAGTCTCCACCTCGGCCGGGAACGTCCGTCCGAGGACGGCGTCGCACCCCATGACGGCGAAGTAGTTCCGACTCACTTCCTCGGCCAGAACCATCTCCTGCCCGGCGGCGTCGCCCATCGGAATACGGATGGCGGCGCAGGCGGCCAGATCGACCAGGATCTCCCGAGTCGCTTCCCGGTAATCGAGAAAATCGGGGTAGGAAGCGGTCAGGTACTCGCTGCTCCGGCTGCTGGTGAAGACCCTGACCAGGGCGCTCTGCTCCGGCACTCCCAGATCGCGGTGGAAGAGGGCCCGGTTGAGGATGAAGAGGGCCGACGTCAGACCGAGGCCGAGGGCGAAAGTCGCGATCGCTGTGGCTGCAAACCCCGGCCGGCGCCCCAGCGTGCGCACGGCGATGCGCACCTCGGTCCCCAGACCGGTCAGCCGGCCGCCTGGGGAGAAATCCACCGTGACCGCATCGGTATCCCGGCCGGCACAGACCGACGGGATTCGCCGGCGCTGCTGCCGGACCTCTTTCAGGAAGAGCACGGGAGCGTGCAGAAGGGTGTCGAGGCAGCCGTTGAGCGCCAGACCGAGAGCCGGCGTCAGTCCGCGCTCGGAGCGCACCGCCAGGCAGCGGGCGGCCTGGGTCGCGGACATCTCCGGCTCGAACAGTTCCCGGAAGAGACCGGGGTAGAGCCGCAGCATCCGCCGGTAGCAGCGCAGGATGAGGTGCAGGAGCTTCTCACCGACACGGGTGGACATCACCGCTCCGCCTTCCCGCCGGCCAGATCGAGCGCTTCGGCCGCCGCCACGAGACCGGCCAGCCGCCGGGCTTCGGCCGCGAGTACACCCGCACCCAGCGGGGTGAGGTGGTAGTACCGGCGGCGCTCATCATCCTCCCCCGGTCCGGGCCGACGATCGGATTCCTCAATCAGACCGTCCTGGAGCAGTTTCTTCAGGTGGCGGTATAGCGGTCCCGTCTCGAGCCGCACCACGCCGCCCGAGTTCGCCTCGATCTGCTGCAGGATCGCATAGCCGTGCCGGTCGCCGTCGCCCAAAGCGAGCAGGATCTCGAAGACCACCGGCTTCAGCGGCAGAAAGGTCTCGGGCGATCCCGTACGATCGTCGAGAGCGCGGGATCCGGTCATATCACTCCCCCGCCGGTCGCCGCATGAGCTTCACGGTGCCATCGAAGACCTCGGTGGAGAAGGTTCCTTCGAGGCGGTTCTCATCGCGAACCAGGATGAAGCCGATCGGTATCTCCTGGCCGGTCGGCAGGAGATAACTCGCCGTGAAAGCAATCCGATTACCGTTCACCTCCAGATCAGACACCTCGATCGGTTCGGGGATGTAGGGGATGATGACCAATGTACCGGTGAGCCCCTCGCGCCCCGCTGAGAGAACCAGGCTCGTCTCGACCGGCTCGTCGTCGAAATCCGCGGTGGCCGTTCCCGACCACGTGCCGACGAAGCCCTGATCTCGCCCGGCCGTTGCTGCCGCCGCGGTTCCCCGTTCGCGGTCCTGAACCGCAGCCTGCGAGGCACAGGCCGCCAGGATCAGGAGGGAAAGAGCGCAGGCTCGGGCGATTACTGTCTTCATATTGCCACTCTCCAAAAGTACCGGCTACCGTTACGTACATTCTGTATATAGTCATT
>CAYSYY010000349.1:0-4410 GCA_964435265.1 uncultured Gemmatimonadota bacterium | reverse complement strand
GTCGAAGGTCCGCTGGCTCTTGCCGTTTAGGAAGTAGCTGAGGTGGATCGCCTTCTCCGATTCCATCGCCTTGGCCTGCTTCCATCCGGCCTTGCTGACGACCTCGCAGAGGGTGTCCTCCAGGCTCTCCTGCGGCGGGAAGGCGACCCGGACGTCCAGATCGGGGTGGTACTCGATCATGGTCGCGAAGTGTACGGTCATGGCCGGCCGGTCAAAGTGGGGGAAGTCCTCAGCGATGAAAGCCGCGGTCAGCTCGACCTCCCGCTCCCCCCGGATGTCGTAGAAGATGACATAGTCGCCGTCCCCGATGCTGCCGACCGGTCTGCCGTCGGCGTCGACCCGCACCAGCGGTTCGAGCGACTCGTCTTCCTGTCCGGCCCGGTAGGCGGCCCGGACCGCATCGGCCATGGGGTATCCGGATGTCTGCACGTTGCTGCTCCCGTCGGTTCCGAGGTGAGCGATCGCCCGGGATCGGGCGATCCGAGGCTGCGGCCAGTCAAAGATAGATCATGGCCGGGAATCGGCAACAGGCGGCTGCCGGTTCCGTCGTTCGCCGCCGCCGCCTCCTCCTCCTCTGGCCGCCGGCCGGCATCCGCTGTCGACCGGCCGGCATCCGCCGTCGATCCACAGATCCGCGGCGGACGGCACAGCCTTCAGGGACGGTCGAGGAAACCGGCCCGTACCCAGTATATCTGCCATTCCCCCGAGCGGCTGCTGGTGAAGAAAAGGTATTCCCCATCAGGAGTAATGACCGGGCAGAGGTCGTTGCTGGCGGAGTTGATCGGCTCGGGAAGCTCCCGGTCCTCGGGATCGATTTCGGTCGGAGAGTCGCAGAGAAAAAAGATACGTGAACCATCGGGATGGAAGAACGGCTCCGTTATGTCGGCGAAGGTATGCAAGTGAGTGGTCTGCGGGAGGGTCCAGACACCGTCGACCTGGTATGAGTGCATCATGAGCTCCCCCGGTGTCATCTGCGTCCAGCAGGCCTCGGTGCCGTCGGGGCTGAAGACGACGGCGCTGTGATAGCCGTGAGGGCAGTACAGGAGGTCGGGCGCGAAGAGGACCGGTTCGTCTCCCGGCGGTGTCTGCCCGAGATACGGCCCGCGCAGCTCAGTGAGCGCCTGGGCGCGGGCGGATGCAATCGGCGGGGCGGGTGACAGGAGGAGGATGAGGCCGGGCAGCAGGCCCGGGAGCCGGACCAGCGGTGTACGGCGCAGTACGCCGGAGCGCGGGTGTGAGTGGATCGGCATGTTCTCTCCACTCATGAAAGGAGGTTCTCTCAGCATCTCCCGGGATCTCCTTTCCATCTGACCATACCGGGGAGAAGAGGACGGCCCCATATGTTACGTATGTCACATTAAATCGGTTGTACGTTTCCCCGCCGACGCTGTTTCCATCTTTGTGAAGTGCAAACAGCTCTGGGCGGCCGGAGCCGGCCCGGATCTCAGGTTCGCCGGTTTCCACTATCAGCCGCTGGATGGCATCATTGGGATATTTCACAACCGCTGTCGTGCCGTTCAGCCCAATCATCCGGACGGAAGCAGTATCCGGCAGGTAGTATGAAACCGGTATGATACGGGTATGATATGCCGGACAGTCGTGAGAGGTCCGGCGTGTCCCCGCAGCCTCGCTGGAGGCAGGAGGTCATGATTGCCATGAGGATTCTCGGTATCCTGCTGTTCCTGCCTCTCATTGCCTGCGGCAGCGGCAGCCGGCAGGCGGCCGACCGGCAGGTGATCTTCGAGGAGATCGGACAGTTCAACGACGGCGGCATGGCCGTGACCGTTCTGGTCCTCGACGAGCGGGCTTATGTCTGCGAGTTCGACAACGGTCTGGTGATTCTCGATATCAGCGATCCCGCGGCGATCGTGAAGCTCGGCCAGCTCGGTGACACTGCACAGGCCCGCGGCATCGAGGTCCGCGGCGATATCGCCTGGGTTTCATGTAATGTGAACGGCCTGAAGCTGTTCGACGTGAGCGCCCCGGCCGCCCCGGTCTACCTCGGTCAGTACGGTGACCGTGACGGCGACCCCCATCAGTTCCTGGCGGCCGGCGACATCGGTTATCTGACCGAATGGGACGGCGGTGTGGACATCGTCGATCTCTCCGATCCGCGCGCCCCGACACGGCTGGGCCAGTACAAGGACGGTGGTTCCGCGTTCAGCATCGAGGTCGTCGGCAGCCGGGCTTTCGTGACCGAGTACGCAGCCGGTCTGAAGATCCTGGATGTCTCCGATCCGATCCATCCGGTCCTGATCGGGGAGCACGACAACGGCGGCGAGACCAATGCCCTGCAGGTCGTCGGCGGGACAGTCTATGTCTGCGACAAGCAGCAGGGCCTGGAGATCGTGGACATCGCCGATCCCGCGCACCCGTCCCTGCGGGGTACGTGGTCGGATGGCGGCAGCACCGTCGGGGTGCATGTCGTCGGCACGATCGCCTTCGTCATCAGCTGGGAACAGGGTCTGCTGGCGGTCGATGTGAGCGATCCCGCCCGACCGGTGAGGATCGGTTCCTTCTTCGACGGCGGTTCACCGAACGGCCTCCAGGTCGTGGATGATCTGATCTATGTGGCCGACGGTTCCGACGGTCTGGAGATCATCAGGTTCAGTGTCGCGGACCGGTAGCGGTCCGATCGAGGTGTCCGCCACCGCATCAAGGGTATCTGATCTTCCCTCTGCCAGCCCGGTGTTCCGGATACGTGACAGGGATGCTGAAGGGCGGTACTCTCAGCTCCTGTATTCGCACTGTCCGGGGAAACAGAGAATGGGGACAGGATCGTGCGCTCACTACGTGTCATGGTCATTCCGATCGCGCTGCTGGGGATCATCCCGGCCCCGGCCGGGGCCCAGAGCCGGTACCTGGACCGGGACGCGAGCGGGATCGGCCTGACGACCGGGTTCACCGCCGGCGGGGAGGTGACCGGATTCTCGGTCCACCTCGGCTATGCCTCCCGGGGCAGGAGCGATATCGGGATCACGGTCGAGCGCTTATCGGGCGATATCGACCTCGAGGCGCTCATGCGGTCGCCCTCCATCGCCGAGCTGTTCGAAGAGGACATCGCGCTCCTGCGGGTGGCTCCGGCCGTCGCGGGCTATCCGATCAAACAGGGGGCGGGCGTGCCGGTGTCGGTCGGGGTGGGCTGTGCCTATGTGGAGGAGTACTGCTCCGGCGGCCGGATCGACGACTCCGGACTGGATGTCTTCACCCGGGGGATGGCGTTCTCTCTCTCGATCGAACGGAAGCAGTCACTCTCAGGGAACCTGGCGGTCCACCCCACGGCCGGGATCTCGTACCACCGGTTCAAGGCCACGGCGGGTTCGCTCTCGGGAGCCGGCTCGAGCGAGCTCTATGACTACGACACCCGCCTGTCCTGGAGCTTCAGCCTCGGGATCGCTCTGCGGCGTGGTGACCGCTCTATGCTGATCTGTGAACCGGCGGTCCGGTTCGACGATGATGACACGACCTGGTTCGGAGTGAGGCTCGGATTCATTCTTCCGGCGGGCGGTTCGGGATAATGAAGTAGCTGGTGAGGACACCGCTGTAACCGAGGATCAGGTGGATAATGTGATTGTCTGGTATTCCTACTCGTTCCACGTCCTGTCGATTATCAGTTTGCCACCCACGCCCACGTTGAGGGTAGGGGACAGTACCGTCGCTGACAACTGCATGCGCGGATCAGCAGTCAAACAGGGCGTCAGGTGCCGATTGCCCGAATATCAATATCGGGTGGATATCGGTGCGAAGTATTGAATATGTTTCATGCGAATATCGGCCTATCGCAAGTGGTGGAATAATGAACAAGAAGTACTATCGAAAACTCAGTATTGCCGTTCTGACTCTTCATCTTGCCGTTGCATGTACGGATAAGGAGACTGGGGACTCACACACATTTGAAATCCTTATAGAGAATGGAATCAACGTAGCTATGAATACAGGTGGACCTCGATACAATACTGAATTATTCAACTACAAAAGAATCTTGAAACTACAACAAGATAATCAGGTGTGGGAGAGTCTACTGGCATACCCGCAATATTATGTAAGAGATGAGAGAGGATTGTATTTTGTCGTCGATCTACGTCCTATGCGAATTGTCTGCTTCAATTCAAATGGAGATTATAGTCACACAATCGGCAATGAAGGAGAAGGTCCGGGTGAGTTTCAATGGATAGAAATAAATCAAATACGAGAAGATACCCTGTATGTTTTCGATTATAGACTCAATCGAAAATCCAGATTCTTCACTGACGGTACTCTGATCGATATACGTACTATTGATTTCCAGAGAAGGGTCTCAGACACAATGCATGTTTTACGTGACTTTCAAGAAAGAAACCAAGGTGGACGACTGATAATCGGCACGTGTTATGGCCGAACAGATGATTTCCAGGTCACTGGAATGTATGT
>CAYSYY010000348.1:0-4419 GCA_964435265.1 uncultured Gemmatimonadota bacterium | reverse complement strand
TGTCGCCCTCGGCCGAAACCCGGCAGGCGAGACAGGACCTTGAAGTCCGCACCGTGACCGGGACGTGCACCGACGAGAGGATCGACAATGTCCTGATGGCGATGCGGCAGGCCCGGCTCGACGCCTATGCAAACGCCGTCCGGGAGGCTCTTGGCACGCGTGCAGCGGACCGGTCCCGATCGGGCTCGGCGGTTACGGGAACCCTCTACATCGTCCGAACCGTGGAGGATTCCACGGACCATCCTTACACCGTCAAGTTGATGGTGCAGGTGGTTATAGACAGATAATATGATCTATTACTTTAAGCTCCGGGCGCTCACCCGTCCCCGCGCAGGAAGTCGGGGAGCGGCCGTTCGGCGGTGACCACGTCGTTGGTGATCGAGGCGATCCACCAGCGGCCCTGATCGTACACCAGGCCGTGATTGTCGAGCCCGAGCTGGCCGCGGGCGTCGGGGGTCATGTAACTGGCCCGGTAGACCACCCAGCACTGGGCCATGCCGCCGAAGACGGTCAGTTTAAGGTTCTGCACCGTCTCCTCGAAACCCCGCTCCGTGAACCGCTGCTGCACGAAGTCGCGCGCGAACCAGGCGATGAATTCATCCAGGTCGATCACCACCATCGTCTCCCGGGTCTGGCGCATGCAGAAGACGACCTCGGGGTGGAAGAACGACCGCACCCGGTCCCAGTCCGGATCGGTGGTGCCGGTGGGGAAGGTCACCGCCTCGTAGAGGGCGCGGATCATCCGCTCCGGATCCTGGAAGATATCGTCCTGCGGATCGGGCCGTACCGCACCCCGGGCCGCGGTCGCGGCCGTTAAACATGCTGTTATGAGCAGCGTCAGACCGATTCGTCTCATGTACCCGTTCCTCCCCTTCTGATTGAAGTCGTCCCGACCGGCCCGGACCATACCATATCCGGAACCTGCCGGCTATCCCTTCGGGCGGGACCGGGTGCGGAGAGAACTCCTTTCACCCCTGTCCCCGCTGCTCCTATCTTGGGTGCATCCGCCGGCAGTAGGGCCGCCACCACGGCAGGAAGGTGCGCGTGACGACCGGGCTCGTTTTCGATATCAAGAAGTTCGCCCTGCACGACGGTCCGGGGCTGCGTACCACCGTGTTCCTCAAGGGCTGTCCGCTGGCCTGCGCCATCTGTCACAATCCCGAGTCGCAGAGCCCGGAACCGGAGATCTGGCTGCGCAGCGGGCGCTGCATCCACTGCTTCACCTGCCTCGAGATCTGCCCCGAGGACGCCGTCACCTTCGACGGCACGACCATCGGGATCGACCGGGCGCGCTGCACCGCCTGCGGGGACTGCGCCCGTCTCTGCGTGGCCGGAGCGATCGAGATCGTCGGACGCGTGATGACCGTAGCCCAGGTCATGCACGAGATCGAGAAAGACGCCGTCTTCTACGACCAGTCCGGGGGGGGCGTCACCTTCTCGGGGGGGGAGCCGCTGGCCCAGCCCGCTTTCCTGCTCGAACTGCTCGAGGGCTGCCGGGGGCGCGGGTACCACACGACCGTGGATACCAGCGGCCACGCCGATCCCGCCACCATTGACGCCGCGGCCGAACTGACCGACCTCTTCCTCTACGACCTGAAGCTCATGGATCCGGAGCGTCACCGGACCTGGACCGGCCGGGATAATGCCCTGATCCTGGCCAACCTGCGCCGCCTGGCCGGCAGCGGGCGGAAGATCATCGTCCGCTTCCCGCCGACTCCCGGCATGAACGACGACGAGGAGAACCTGCGCGCCATGGCGGCATTCCTGACCTCGCTCCCCGAAACGCCCCCGGTGGATCTGCTCCCCTACCACCGGATCGGGGTGGCGAAGTACGATCGTCTGGACCGACCTTATGAGCTCTCCGGACTGGAGCCCCCCTCCCCCGGGCGGATAGAATGGGTGGCCGGGGTGCTCGCCGCCTGCGGGCTCGAGGTGACGGTACGAGGTGAACGGTATGGCGTTGAGTGAGCGGGTCAGGAAACTGCGGGAGGAGAGCCTCGCGGCCGAGGCCGTGATCAGCACCGAACGGGCCGAACTCGTGACCGCGTTCTACGCCGAACACGGCTGGCAGACGCCCGCGCCGCTCCGACGGGCCCGCGTCTTCCGGCACCTGCTGGAGAACAAGGCGGTGACCATCCGCCCGGGCGAGCTGATCGTGGGCGAGCGCGGTCCGGGGCCGAAGGCCACGCCCACCTACCCCGAAGTCTGCTGCCACTCGCTGCATGATCTCGAGATCCTGGACACCCGCGGGAAGGTGAGCTTCCGGGTCGACGAGCGCACCCGGGCGCTCTTTGAGGAGCGCTTCATCCCCTTCTGGCGCGGCCGCTCGATCCGCGACCTGATCTTCGAGGCCATGACGCCGGAGTGGCTCGACGCCTACGAGGCGGGAGTCTTCACCGAATTCATGGAGCAGCGCGCTCCCGGGCACACCGTGCTCGACGACAAGATCTACCGCCTCGGATTCCTGGACCTCAAGGCGCGGATCGCTGAGACGATCGCCGCTCTGGACTGGTACGGCGATCCCGAAGCGCTGGCGAAGTCACACCAGCTCGAGGCGATGGATACGGCCGCCGACGCCCTCATCGCCTACGCCCGACGCCACGCCGGGCTGGCCCGGGAGCAGGCGGCTGAGGAGAGCGACCCGGTGCGCCGGGCCGAGCTGGAGCGCATCGCCGCCGTGTGCGACCGGGTGCCGGCCCACGCCCCGTGCGATTTTCACGAGGCGGTACAGTACTACTGGTTCGTGCACGTCGGGGTCACGACCGAGCTCAACACCTGGGATTCCTTCAATCCCGGGCACCTCGACCAGCACCTGCTCCCATTCTACCGCCGGGGGCTGGCCGACGGCTCACTCACCGAGGCCGGGGCCCGGGAGCTGCTGCAGTGCCTCTGGGTGAAGTTCAACAACCAGCCCGCCCCGCCGAAGGTGGGGGTGACGGCCGAAGAATCCAACACCTACACCGATTTCGCCCAGATCAACACCGGCGGCCTGCACCCCGACGGCTCCGACGCGGTGAGCGAGATGACCTTCCTGATCCTGGATGTGGTCGAGCAGATGCGCCTGGTGCAGCCGTCGGCCTCGGTCCAGCTCAGCAAGAAGAATCCCGATGCGTTCCTCAAGCGGGCGGCCAGGATCATCCGCACCGGTTTCGGCCAGCCCTCGATCTTCAACGCCGACCTGATCGTGCAGGAGCTGCTGCGTCAGGGTAAAAGCACCGAGGACGCCCGGGCCGGGGGCTCGAGCGGATGCGTCGAAGTGGGCGCCTTCGGCAAGGAGAACTACAACCTCACCGGCTACTTCAACATGCCGAAGGTCTTCGAGATCGCCCTGCACAACGGGACCGACCCGCGCACCGGGAAGACGATCGGGCTCGCCACCGGCGATCCCCGCTCTTTCAGGAGCTTCGAGGAACTGCTCGATGCCTACCGGCGGCAGCTCGAGCACTTCATCGACATCAAGATCCGGGGCAACAACGTGATCGAGCGGCTGTGGGCCCGCGAGATCCCCACCCCCTTCCTCTCGCTGCTGATCGACGACTGCATAGTGAAGGGACGCGACTACCACGACGGCGGCGCCCGCTACGACACCAGCTACATTCAGGGGGTTGGCCTGGGGACCCTGACCGACGCCGTGACGGCCGTGAAATTCAATGTCTTCGATGAGGGTACCGTCGGCCTGGCCGAGCTGCTTGACGCCCTCGCCGCCGACTTCACGGATCACACCGTCCTGCGCACCCGCCTGCGCGAACGCACCCCGAAGTACGGCAACGACGACGATTACCCCGATGAGGTCATGCGGGGGCTCTTCGAGATCTACTTCAACGCCGTCGACGGCCGGCCCAACACCCGGGGCGGGCGCTACCACATCAACCTGCTCCCCACCACCTGCCATATCTATTTCGGATCGGTCTGCGGCGCCAGCGCCGACGGCCGGGGGGCCTGGGAACCCCTCTCCGAAGGAATCTCACCGGTGCAGGGAGCCGACCGCCACGGTCCCACCGCGGTGCTCAAGTCGGTGTCCAAGATGGATCACGCCCGTACCGGGGGTACCCTGCTGAACCTCAAACTCACCCCGCACCTCATGGCGGGCGAGACCGGGCTGGAGCAGTTCGTCAATCTGGTCCGATCCTTTTTCCGTCTCGACGGGCACCACGTGCAGTTCAACGTCGTCGATTCATCCACGTTGCGTGAAGCGCAACGGCATCCTGAAAGACACCGCGATCTGATCGTGCGCGTTGCTGGCTATAGCGACTACTTCACAAGTCTTGGACGCGAACTCCAGGACGAGATTATCGCGCGTACCGCGCATGAAGGATTCTAGCCGCTCTGGGGGCGCTAGGCGGCACTCTTCGGTGTTCCGCTTCGGATCTTGAGATCCTTGAGCGTTTGAACCCACATCAAGCGGACGTCCTTGTCTCC
>CAYSYY010000347.1:0-4422 GCA_964435265.1 uncultured Gemmatimonadota bacterium | reverse complement strand
CAAGTTAGTGCTTGTATTAAACACTAAAACCGGTGCAATCTCGCACCATCAACTAACTAAGGAGGATTTATGTCAGAAAACAAATTCGTATTTGGCAGAGCAACAGGCAGTGAAATTGTTCACATCGCAAATCAACCAAACAAAAGGTTGAAAACGTTCAATGCGAGGTGCAACAAACAAACCATCGTTACGATTGATGATACCCTTGAAATTGGGTGCGTCACTTGCGCGAAATGCCAAAGATATGCGGATTACAGGGATTACTTTGGAGAATCGGTTGTCATCAACAGGAATCTGTTTGTCTATCCGGCGGTGAAACACCCGGCGGTTGACTGCATGATGTCTCCGGAGGGGGACTCCGGAATTGAGTACAGATTCTTCCACGGCTTCGGTTTCAACGGCTCCTGCAGGCATATCGTATCATTTGAAGGGGGTGAGGAATCCATTGAACTGGCAGGGATGGTCGACGCTCTGTTTTCCATATCCGAGGCCAATATCCTGGGCATCGTTTTCTTTGCGGAAACAAAGGGTATCTGGGGGATGAACCTGAAGAAAGTCCCGATACTCGAGAATAAACCGGAAAACGGGCAGGCGATATTTGCTCCAGCTAATTTCCCCGCGTGGATTGAATTCCCGGTGGAACCGACAGGTGTGAACCAGATCATCTGCGGTGCCGGTATCGCGATCAGAAACAGGAGCATGGTTCGGGCCGATGTCCGGAGCCTGATCTCAGAGGAAAGCCGTTTTCATATACATGCCGGGATATTCGATAACGAACCGATCAGTAAGAAACTGGAACAGTATGAGGATGAACTCAATCGATTACTGAACGAAGTCACATGCAATAAAGTGCAGCACATACTCGGACAGACAAGATTGAGCTTCGGAACGGCCGGAATAGTCGAACTCGAGGGATAACTCATGGAACTCTGGGTTGGAGCACTGAATCTAGGCATTCTCTACGCATTTATGGCGATGGGTGTTTTCATAACCTTCCGCATCTACGATTTCCCGGATATCACGGTAGACGGCAGCTTCACCGCGGGTGCAGCCACAGCTGCGATATTGATCGTGAATGGAGTGGATCCCTTCCTCGCCGTCGTCGCCGCTTTCCTTGTCGGATCAGTCGCCGGCAGCCTGACGGCCATAATCCATACGAGATTGAATATCAACGGTCTTCTGGCCGGGATACTGGTCATGACGGGTATCTATTCCATCAATCTCCATATCATGGGGAGATCGAACATCCCCCTTCTGAACCAGCCCGGTTTCACCACCTTCCTGGGTGCTCTCAATCCGGGTCTTCCCCCTGAGATATGGATCGGTATCTGTCTCCTGATAGTCATGCTTCTGTTCTGGTTGATCGTCTCTCTCTTCTTCAGCACGGATTTCGGCATGAGAATACGGGCCACGGGGGACAATCCCACCATGGCCTCCGCGACCGGGGTCAATGTAGACCGCATGAAGATCGTCGGTATCGCCCTGGCGAACGGCATGGTCGGGGTATCGGGTGGGTTGGTGGCACAGTATCAGGGTTTTGCCGACATCGGCATGGGGATCGGCACAATCGTAATCGGTCTGGCCTCCGTGATTATCGGCGAGTCGATCATGAGATCCCGTTCTATTTACATCATTGTTCTGAGCGTTATCGTCGGCTCAGTGATATTCAGGTTCATGATCGCTGTTGCTCTCTACGTCGGTATGAACCCGATTGATCTGAAACTCCTCACGGCGACGTTCGTGCTCGTCACGCTTGTTGTTTCCCGAGCCATATCGGAGCAGGACAAGGGTCGAAGGAGAAGAACGGTGCCGGCATGGCTTACATCCGGCAATCGAGGAAAGAGGTTCCTGTTCGGTTCCGCCTCGGTGGTGATAATCGCCGCGGTCGTGATATTCGGCTACCGGCAGATCTCATCGAACAGGCGGGACTCGTCAGAATTCGTCAAGATCGGATTCCTGCAGGTGAGCGACCATGCTCTGTTGAATGTCACCAGAGACAGTTTCATCGAAGAAATGGAAAAGATCGGATACATCCGGGGGGAGAACTGCCAGATCGATCTGGAGAATGCCAATGGTGAACTGCCTACCGTGATCACGATACTGGATAAGTTCCTGTTTGAGGACATGGATATCATTGTCCCGATATCGACCGCGTGCACGCAGGCGGCCGTGAACAGGGTAAAGGACCGCCCGGTGGTGTTCGCCACGGTGGCGAATCCGTTCATTATCGGGGCGGGGATCTCCGATACCGACCACCTTCCCAATGTAACGGGTGTTTATGGCGCGGCTCCCATGGACGAGATGATGAAGATCGTCCGCCGGCTGCTCCCCGGTGAGCGGAAGGTCGGGGCGATCTGGGATCCGGCCCACGCGAACTCGGTATTCAACGTCACCAACCTGAGAAACGTTGTTGATACCTATGATGACGTGACCTTTCTGGGCACGACGATCACCAGTTCATCAGAAGTATATCAGGCGGCGGTTTCCCTCGTTAACCGGGGTATTGACGCATTCGTCCTGAGCCCGGACAACATCGTGTATTCCGCGTTCGAATCAGTTGTCAAAGCGGCGGAAATGAGAAACCTCCCCATCTTCATCAGCGATGTTGAACGTCTTGAGGATGGGGCGCTTGGCGCCTATGGATATGACTACACGATCAGCGGGATACAGGCGGCTCATCTTGTTGATCGCATACTTCGGGGGGAAGATCCCGCCGCAATACCTTTCGAAAGGTTTAGTAAACTGACCATGGGATTGAACCTGAGGGTGGCGGGAAAAATCGGCCTATCAATACCATCCGATCTGATCGCCGAAGCAACGAAAATCGTGAGGTAGTCTCATGATCAACCTGATTGATGTTCATAAGAAGTTCAACCGGGGAACTGTGAACGAAGTATACGCCCTCAGAGGTGTAAGTTGTGAAATCCTTGAGGGGGAATTCGTCACCATTATCGGGACGAACGGATCCGGCAAGTCAACTCTTCTGAACATAGTGGCAGGTACCTACGCCCCTGATTCAGGAACAATAGAGATCGCCGGCAGTGATGTGACGGATATGAAGGATTTTCAACGGGCGGGGCGTATAGCCCGAGTTTTCCAGAATCCCTTCACCGGCACCGCACCGGGCATGACGATAGCCGAGAACCTTCACCTGGCATATCTGAGGGGGAAAAGGAGCTATCCGCGGATCGGGCTGAACTCCGAGCGTATCACAGCATACAGAAGTGAAGTAGAAGCGCTGGAGATGCAGCTCGAAGACAGGCTTGATGCTGTTATCAGCACTCTTTCGGGGGGACAGCGCCAGGCCCTTACGCTGCTGATGTCGGTGGTTACGCGGCCCCAGGTTCTCCTGCTCGATGAACATACCGCCGCTCTTGATCCAAAATCGGCGGCGCAGGTAACAGATCTGACGAGGAATATCATCTCCAGGGAAAAGCTCACGACCATTATGGTGACACACAGTATGCGGCAGGCACTCGAGCTCGGTGATCGTACCATCATGATGAATAGAGGACAGATCATCGATGATATCTCAAGCAAAGAGAAAAGCCGGATAACGGTCGGTGACCTCATGGATAAATTCGCCGATCTCCGGAAACAGGAACTGCTGACGGATGAGATGTTTGAGGAGCTGCGCCGGGAATATGTCTAGATGAGGGGTCCCACCAGCGCTCCAACGGGAATAAAGACGAAAGGATGATCCGTGCGTGTGACGGACCGGTATCTGGGTGCCTCGGCCTGCCTCATCCTCCTGGCCGGCTGCACCGGACGCTCACCCCGCTTCGATTACTGCGGCGCTCCGCCGCCGGGGGACACGCCGGTCGTCTTCGCCCCGGTGAGCGCAGCGCCGGGGGACGGGCGGCTGCACGGCTTCCCCTCGTTCGCCCCCGCCGGCGACGAGATGTGCTGGCCGGTTATCCCGCCGGCGATCGTGATCAGGCGGCGCGTGAACGGCGTCTGGACCGAACCCGCGGTCCTCGACCTGCCCGGTCGCAATATCACCGCCGCGATCCACTCCCCCGACGGCTCCCGGCTGTGGTTCCAGGGGATCATCGAGGGCGGTCTCGGCTCGGTCGACCTCTGGTACGTGGAGCGGACCGGCCCCGGATGGGGACCGCCCCGCAATCCCGGTCCCCCTGTGAACGGGCCCGGCCTGCAGGGCCAGCCCTCGCTGACCCGCACGGGGCATCTCTACTTCACCGCTCCCCTGGAGGGGGTGGCTTGGGAACGCGGGATCTACACCGCCCGGCGGACGGCTCACGGATGGGCTGAACCGGTGGCCCTTCCCCCTTCGGTCAACTCTCCCGCCATCGACACCTACCCGTTCATCGCGCCTGATGAGACGTACCTGCTGTTCGCGTCGAGCCGCCCCGGCCGCGAAGAGGACGACCTGCGGCTCTGGGTCAGTTTCCGCACGATCGA
>CAYSYY010000346.1:0-4442 GCA_964435265.1 uncultured Gemmatimonadota bacterium | reverse complement strand
GAGAAGGTCCAGAGCTGCCAGGCCGGATGGCTCAGGGTGGCGAAGAGCATGCCCCTGCCCAGGGTGCGCCGGGTTCCGGTGAGCCGGGCCAGCCAGGAGGTCAGGGGGTAGGGGGCGTCCCATTTGCCCCGGCCGTCGTAGTAGCCCTCCACCGCCAGCAGGGTGCCCCACGGCAGGGTGGTGTTGCCGCCCACGGTCGCCTCCCACCACTGGCCGTCACCGTGCCGGTTCCAGGTGGCCTCGGCCCAGAGACCGAAGCCCAGCACCTCACCGGTGACATCCCCTCCCAGCACCAGCCGGCGCTCGCGCGTCCCCACCGGCCGGCCCATGAAGTCGAGGACGGTCGCCTCGTACAGTTCGGCCGCGAGCGCCGAAAGATCCCAGCCGGCCAGATGCTGGCGGATCCGCACGACGCGCGGGCTGGAGCGGGGGCCGCCGTCGGGCACGTACACCAGGCTCAGGTCCCCGAGCTGTCCGGTGGCCAGCGAGACCTGCAGGGCGCCGATCCCTTCGCGCTCGTAGGTCGGTTCCAGCAGGTTCTTGGGCCGGAAGAGCTCGGTCGGATTGAAGACCATCGCCCGGCCCCAGGCCAGGTACTGCTTGCCGGCGGTGAGGGTGAAGGGGCCGGGGCGGAGCACGACGTAGGCGTGGTTCAGGAAGTGCCGGTCGGAGATGGCGACCGGGGTGGTCGGGGCCAGCGGCTTGTAGGGATCGGGTATCAGGTCTCGCAGCCTGATGCTGGTCGAGCCGCGGAAGGTCTGCCAGATGACCGCGGCCGAGGCCCGGGTACCGTGCCCGGCGCCGACGTCGAGATCACCCCGCAGACGGTCGTAATCCACGTGGCTCCACTCCGATTCGAGTTTCGAGAGCGAGTACTGGTGCTCGAAATAGCCCGTGAAGGTGGCGCCGCTCTGGGCCCGGACCGCGGCGGCCGGAAGCAGCAGGGCGCCGGCGATGATTCCGGCGAGGCTGATATCGAGGAAGGAGACAGAACCCCGGAGAAGGATCACTGATCGCCGCCCTCGAGGTGACGGAGGGTGAAGATCTCCTCGGGGATCGACACGTTGAGCTCGAAATCGATGAACTCCAGGGTGGTCGTGGTGTCGGCCTGCAGGGCGTTGTTGAGGGTCACCCGGAAAGGATACCAGCGCTCCCCCACCCGGCGGACATCGCCGAGGGTGGCCGTCTTGAGCAGTTTGCCGCTTCGGGCGTAGCGCTCTTCCTTCAGGGGCACCCACCGCTCGGCGTCGATCCAGAGCCGTTCGGTCGGGTAGGCCAGTCCCGGGGTCCGGCCGGTGAGGCGGAGGATCCAGGCGGGGCGGCCGTCGATGTCCTCGGATCCCTCGATCACGGCATCGTAATCATCGATCAGGCTGGGATTCTCCGAGGCGTCCCCGTAGGAGAAGTCGCTCCCCATCATGCCCTGCCGCAGCATGTGCCCCTGGATCCGCACGCTCTTGCCCACCCGGGGCAGGAAGATCCACATCAGGTCGCTCCCCAGGCGGAGGAAGCGGCTCCCCGCATCGCGGGCCGGGGCGGTGAACTCCAGGAAGGAGCGGTCCTCGCCCTGCGACCACGAGATGAACTCGAGTTCGCGCACGTCGCCGTCGGAATAGGAGATGATCATCCGGGCTCGGGACCGGGCGGTTTCGAAGGTCATGTTGGCGTCGACCCGGCGCAGGATCTCCCCGGCCGAGGGCTGAGCCTGGGCAACGGTCGTAGGGAGGAGAAGAGGGAAGAGGAAGGCGAGGCGGAGGAAAGCGAGGCGCAGGGAAGCGAGGCGCAGGAAAGCGAGGCGAAGAGGATATGCCCGCGCGCCACGCGGAGGGGTGCAGCGACCGGCCGGGTGCGATTGACCTCTCGACATCACGGTTCTCCTTCCCATTCCCGACTTCAGGCGCGCAGAGCGTCGGCGGGCTCCATCCGGACCGCCCGTCGGGCCGGCAGAAGGGTGGCGGTACCCGCGGTGATCACTCCCAGGACGATCCCGATGATCAGGTGGCTCAGGTTCCAGTCGGGGTAGAATACACTGCTCACCGGCCAGCTCATCCCCTCGAACGCCTTGGCCATGTTGAGACCGGTCTTTTCGAGCCAGAGGGCGAATCCGCTCCCCACCAGCCCGCCGATGACGGCACCGATGAGACCGATGATCATCCCCTCACTGAGGATCAGGAGAAAGATGTTCCCTTTTCGCATCCCCATCGCACCCAGCATCCCGAACTCCTGGGTGCGTTCCAGGACGGTCATGAGCATGGTGTTGACGATGATCAGCCCGGCCATGAATAGGAAGATGAACATGATGACTGCGTAGATGGCGTCGGCCATGTCCAGCACCTGGAAGATTTCTCCCTGCTCTTTCCAGGTGACCGCTTCCACGCCGCCGGCGACGAGGGGGTCGAGTTCGTCGTGCAGAGATGCCGCCACGGCCTCGGCCCGTTCGATGTCATCGACGAAGACGAGGATCTCGGTCGTCGCGTCGTCGAGGTCGGTCATCTCCTGGGCCTGATCGAGCGGCAGGAAAACGGTCATCCGGTCGAGCGGATCGATCCCGGTGGCCGTCAGCCCGGTGATCGGGGCCCGCAGACCGCCCAGAGAGCGGTAGGCGGTCTGTCCCAGCAGGGTCAGAGAGTCGCCGACCGCAAGCCCCAGATGTTCAGCCAGCTGATACCCGACGAGCATGCCGGCCTCTCCGGGGTGCGGCGCCCGCCCCTCCGATACCATCGCCAGGACATCCAGGTATCCGACCTCCCGTTCCAGATCGGCGCCGATCATCACGGCGGCCGTGTTTTCGATACCGTTGTCGGCCAGGACGGCGGTTCTGATCCGGGGTAACGCTTCCTTGACATATGGGTGGGAACGGATGACGGGCAGGAGCTCGGAGAGGTGGGGCACGTTCAGGTGCAGCGGGAGGAACCGCTCCCGGTCGGTGAATCCGCGGTGGGTGACCCGGACATGTCCCGACTGGATGCGGGCCCAGCTGTCGAGGAAATCGTCGAGGAGCCCGTTGATGTATCCGAAGGCGAAGGTCACGGTGGCGACGGCGACCAGCACGGCGGTCATCGTCAGCAGCGTGCGCCGGGTGTTGCGCCGCGTGTTCCGTGCCGCCAGACGGAGCAGGGGGAGGCGCCGGTTCGCATCAGACATGGCGCAGCGCCTCCACGGCTTCGAGCCGGCTTGCGCGGGTCGCGGGATAGAGCGCCGCCAGCGTCGCCAGCAGCCCGGTGAAGAGCCAGATCGCGGCGATCATGAGGAAATTGACGTCGGGGTAGAGGATCCCCCGGACCGGGTAGCCGATGTCCATGTCACCGTAGGTGGCGGTGATGTCCCAGCCGGCGCTGGCCATCCAGAGGATGGGGAGGAGCGAGATCACCGTCCCGACGGCACCGCCGAGCAGTCCGTTGACCGCGCCTTCGACCAGGAAGATCCGGCGCACCCCCTGCCGGCGCAGCCCCATGGCCATGAGCATGCCGATCTCCCGGGTCCGCTCGTAGGTGGCCATGAGGATGGTGTTGGTGATGCCGACCACCGCCATGAGCAGCAGGATGCCCAGCATGACGCCCTGCCCCGAGCGCTTGATCTTCGTCAGGGCGATGAAATTGTCCTCGATCGCGCGCCAGCCCTTCACCTCCAAGCCGCGCTCCGAAGCCAGGGCCTCGTCCACCCGTCTCAGGGTCGCCGCTTCCCCCACCCCCATCCGGAACCGCACGGCGACCTCGGTCACGGCCCCCGGCATCTCCAGCGCCTCCTGGACTCTGCTCAGGGACATCAGGAACGAGTTCTGGTCGATCAGCGGATTGCCGGTGCCGACCACCCCGACGATGGGCAGGTCGAGCGCTTCGTAGACACCCGTGGCGGTCCGGGTCAGGACCGTCAGCCAGTCCCCGGGCGAGACTTCGAAGAGATCGGCCAGTCCGCTGCCCAGCAGCATCCCTTCCTCCGAGGGATCGAGGTAGAAACCGTCCACGATCGCCTCGGGGAGGCGGAAGACGTCGTTGTCGCTGCCCGAGAGATCGATGCCGATCCCCTGGCAGGGGAGCTGGTCCACACCGTTCGAGATCTGGGCGAAGAAGGTCAGGCGCGGGGTCGCGGCGGCCACACCGCTCACCCGTTCTAGCGCCGCCCGGAGGCCGGCGATGTCAGTCAGGGCTGGCTCCAGGGGCAGTTCGTTCCGCTCGTCGAAGTACCCCGCCGCATAGACCTTGGCGTGACTGGTCTGGTAGTTGATCAGGTTGTCGAAGGACTGCTGCTCGAGACCCGCCATCAGGGAAAAGCTGAACTGCATCAGAATAACCGCGATGGCCACCGTCGAGGCGGTAATCATGGTCCGGCGCCGGTTGCGGAACAGGTTCCTGATCCCGAGACGGAAAGTGGTCACGAAATCCAGGGTACCGGGAACGATCTCATCCATGGCCGTTCCCCCTGCGCTCGTCCGATTCCACCAC
>CAYSYY010000345.1:0-4461 GCA_964435265.1 uncultured Gemmatimonadota bacterium | reverse complement strand
CGCTGCGGCCTGGCGGCCGTGGACATCTACCTCGGCGCCACCGAGCTGCGCGAAGGCGACCGCGTCGGCGGTCCCGATGAGGGCCGGCACTGCTACGGCGGGGCCCATGTGATCGAGGCGCTGGTTTCGGGTGAAGAAGTACATCTGCGCGCCGAGGGACACGGCACCGACTGCTACCCGCGCACTGAACTCGACACCCTGATCAGCCTGGACGAGGTGAACGACGCCGTGCTGCTGAATCCCCGCAACGCCTGCCAGAACTACAATGTGGCGGTGAACGCCGGAAACGAGCGGCCGATCCACACCTACCTCGGCATCCTCTACCCCAACCTCGTGAACGCCGCCTACAGTTCGGCCGGCCAGCTCTCACCGCTGCTCAACGACCCCTTCTACCGCACCATCGGGATCGGCACGCGCATCCTGCTGGGAGGCGGTATGGGTTTCGTTTCTTTCCACGGCACCCAGCACGATCCGGGAGCGGAGCGCGACGCCAACGGAGTGCCGCGCACCGGGGCCGGGACACTTTCTGTCATCGGCGATCTGAAAGGCATGAACAATACCTACCTCCGGGCCGTCTCAATACCGGGATACGGGGTGTCCCTGGCAGTCGGGATCGCGGTGCCGATCCCGATCCTCGACGAGCAGATGGCCCGACACACCGCCGTCAGCGACGCCGAGATCGCGGCACCGGTCGTGGATTACTTCCACGATTATCCAAACCGTACGGGTGAGCCTCTTGGATATGTGACATACGCTGAATTACGGTCGGGTATCGTGGAGATAGCCGGCAGGAAAGCGGGCACGTCGACCCTCTCGAATTACAACAAAGCTCGCCAGATCGCCGTACAACTGAAAAACAGGATCGAACAGGGCGAGTTCCTGCTCGGTCAACCGGTGGAACCTCTGCCCGGCCCTTCATCGGGGCGGCAGGTGGGTCCGCTCCGGCTCCGGCTTCCGGAGTCGGAAACAGCTCGGATTTAAGGCCCGGGGGCCCGGTTCGGTGGGGGCGGTATAGAGGGGGCGAAGGCTCCGCGGATGCCGGAGCTATGAGCTATGCCGGCATCTGAGGCCCCGGGAGAAGTGCAGGAAGGCTTCAGCACCTATCCTCCCGGCCTTCCGGCTTCTCCAGCCGGCCGGGTCCCTGAGGCCATGGCTTGCATTCTTGTGCCTCTGCGCTACACTCTCTGCGTCCACCCGCACAAGCAGGAGTACGTTTTCACCCGAACAGCCGGAAGTTCTGCTCAATCCGTGAAGCCGGGAGTACTCCTTTCCGGAAGGACCGCGCGTGACTGATCCCGTCGCCGGCTCGGACGATCTACTCTCCGGAGAGAAAGGCCCTCTCGCCGACACCTGGGATTGGGTCATCATAGGTTCGGGCTTCGGAGGCAGCGTGTCGGCCATGCGGCTGGCCGAGAAAGGCTACCGCGTGCTCGTTCTCGAGCGCGGGCTGCGCTGGGACGACGCCGACTTCCCCCGCACCAACTGGAACCTGCGCCGCTTCCTCTGGGCGCCCCCCCTGCGCTGCTTCGGGATCATGCAGATCAGTATCCTGAAACAGCTCATGGTACTGCATTTCAACGGCGTGGGAGGCGGCAGCCTGGGATATGCCAATGTGCTCGAAGTGCCCGACGAGCCGCTCTTCTCCAATCCCGCCTGGCGCCATCTGGCCGACTGGCGCGCAGTACTGGCTCCCCATTACGAAACCGCCCGCCGCATGTTGGGCGTGACGACCAATCCCCGCTTCTGGCCGGCCGATGAGACCCTGCGGGAGATAGCCGGCGAGCTGGGCCGCACCGACACCTTCCGGGCGACCGAGGTGGGAGTATACTTCGGGGATGATCCCGGTCGGGAGGCCGGGATGGAGGCCGCGGAGGAACCCGATCCTTACTTCGACGGTGCCGGACCACCCCGGCGGCCCTGCATCCACTGCGGCGGCTGCATGGTCGGCTGCCGGCACAACGCCAAGAACTCCCTGCCGAAGAACTACCTCTACTTCGCTGAAATCCACGGCGCCCGCATCGAGCCGAACGCGACCGTCACCGGCATCCGGCCGCTGGATGGTGACGACGCCCGCTACGAGGTGTTCTGGTGGCCGACCACGGCCCTGCTGCGCCGGGGAAGCCGGGCTCGGCGGACTGTGAAGACCCGGAACGTCGTCGTCGCGGCCGGCACCCTGGGAACCAACCGCCTGCTGCTGCGCTGCCGGGACACCGCCCGGACCCTCCCCCGGCTCTCGGGGCGGCTGGGCGAGAGCGTGCGGACCAACAGTGAGGCCCTGCACGGTTCCATCAGCCGTTCGCGCGATCCCGACTATTCGGAGGGAGTCGCCATCACCTCGATCTTCAACGCCGACGACGAGACCCGGATCGAGCCGGTACGCTACCCCGACGGTTCCTCGCTCCTGCGTTTCATCTCGGCCCCGCTGATCTCGACCGGCGACAGCCTGCTCTGGAGTATCATCCAGACCCTCTGGCAGACGATCCGCAATCCCTTCAACGTCCTGCGCACCCATGTGCTGCCCGGCTGGGCCCACCGGGCGACCATCATCATGGCGATGCAGACCACCGACAACCGGCTGCGCCTGAAACTGGGACGCAGCCCGCTCACCCTCTTCCGGCGCGATCTGGTGGCCATGCGTCGGGGCGAGGATCGGGCACCGGCCCGGATCGACCTCGGCCATACCGTCACCCGCCGGTTCGCTGAGAAGACCGGCGGCATCACCGCCGGCACGCTCGGCGAGAACATCTTCCGGATGCCGGTCACGCCGCACATCCTGGGGGGCTGCCTGTTCGGGAAGGATGCCGACGAAGGGGTCTGTGGCCTCGACTGCCAGGTGCATAACTACCCCGGTCTCTACGTCGTGGACGGCTCAATCGTGCCGGCCAATCCCGGTGTAAATCCCAGCCTCACCATCGCCGCCCTGGCCGAGTACGCCATGAGCAAAGTGCCGCCCTGCCCGAATACATGATGAGCCGAGTGCCGCTCCGGCCGAATACGCCATGAGAAAAGTGCCGCCCTCCCCGACTTCAGGAGAACGGCACTCCTCATGATCAGTGTCGCGTTCGGCAACGCGGAATTCAGAGCCTGAAGCGGCGTCCCCGCACGATCACTTCGCTCGCCCGGCCCCGCAGGGTCCGGCCCGCCCAGGGCGTGTTGATCCCCTTCGATTCGAAGGCGGCCGGATCGACCGTCCACTCCGCTTCGGGATCGAAGACCGTGACGTTGGCCTCGGCGCCCTTCTTCAGGGTGCCGGCGGGCAGGTTGAAGGCGGCGGCGGCGCGCGTGCTCATGAGCGCCACCGCCGCCGGCAGATCGATCACTCCGGGCCCGACCAGGTCGGTCAGGACCACCCCCAGGGCCGTCTCGAGCCCCACGATCCCGAAGGCGGCCTCCTCGAAGGTACAGTCCTTGTCATCGAGGTGATGCGGTGCGTGGTCGGTGGCGATGAAGTCGATGGTGCCGTCGGCCAGCCCCCGGCGCAGCGCCTTCACATCCCCGGCCGAGCGCAGCGGCGGCGACATCTTCCAGTGCGGATCGAGCCCTGAAGCCCGTACGTCTTCATCGGTCAGCGTCAGGTGGTGGGGAGTGACCTCGCAGGTCACGTGCACGCCGCGTTTCTTCGCGTCTTTTACCAGAGCCAGCGAACGGGCGGTCGAGAGATGGGCGACGTGCAGATGCCCGCCGGTGTACTCGGCGATGAGGATGTCACGGGCGACCACGACGTCTTCGGCGATGCCGGGCATGCCGCGCAGACCGAGCAGGGCCGAGGCGCGGCCTTCGTGCATCGAACCGAACACGGTCAGGGCCTTGTCCTCGGCGTGTTCGATGATCGGAACGCCCAACATGCGGGAATACTCCAGCGCGGTGCGCATGAGGTGGGCATCGGCGACCGGACTGCCGTCGTCGGAGAAACCCACCGCCCCGCACTCGACCAGCTCGGCCATCTCCACCAGCGCCTGCCCCTCCCGTCCCAGCGAGACCGCGGCGATCGGCCAGACGGTGAACTGCGCCTCCTCGGCCTTTTCCAGGATCAGTTTCACCCTGGCGGCGTCATCGAGAGCCGGCCTGGTGTTCGGCATGCAGGCCACGTCGGTGAACCCGCCGGCGGCGGCGGCCCGGGTGCCGGTCACGATCGTCTCTTTGTGCTCCTCGCCCGGCTCGCGCAGGTGCACGTGCAGGTCGATGAGGCCGGGGCAGACCACCCTGCCCCGGGCATCGATGACGGTGGCGAAGTCCGTCCGCCCGCTCGCCGGAACCCGCGCCAGGGCCTCGATCCGCCCCCGCCTGATCGCGACATCGGTGACCCGGTCGATGTTCTGTGAGGGATCGATGACCCGCCCGCCGTGTATGAGTATGTCAGCCACTTGATCGCCCGTCCTTGCCTGTGCGTTCGTGTCCCGCCCGCTTATTCCCCGTGTTCCTTCTGCGGCGCCAGCAGCACCAGGGCGGCCTTACGCACCG
>CAYSYY010000344.1:0-4464 GCA_964435265.1 uncultured Gemmatimonadota bacterium | reverse complement strand
TCGACGACGGCGCGCTGAGCCTTCCCGGTGTCGTCGCCACCCTGGTCGCCACCGCAGCGATCGACGGTCTGGCAACCGTTCGGGAGCTGGCTTCACGGGAACCGAAGTTCTGGCCCTGTGCCTGTGATACCGCCACCGCGGCGATCTCGCTCAGCCGGCCCGGTCGGCTCGATTCCCGGGGCGACTGTCAGATTCTCGGCTTCATCCGGACCCGTTTCGATTTCCGCTCTTCCCGGGGCGGGGTCAGAGATTTCTGGACAATCCTTCTCTTCATACTCGAGAAACAGGAAGGTGAGTGGGTCGTTACCGGAATGGAGACGATCGCCATCACCTGAGACACGGGATGACTTTCAAATCCGGTGCTTCACAATGGGTTACGCACTTATCCCGAGGGCGCCGTCAATCCTTCCGGTTCGATGATCATCACTCCCGAATTCATCATCTCGAGGCAGTAGAAACAGATAGAAGAACCGTCCTTCTCAACCACCAGGCGGGTAGGCCAGGGGCCGTTCTCTTCTCTGCCGGGGATTTCCATCTGGTACCAGTCAACGATGAGCAGAGTTGCGGGATCGAGAGCGTAGAAATCTATGCGTTCCTCCTCGATGACCGGGAAGCCGGCGTAGAGGAGGCCATCCCCGGGACAGTAGGCGGCGTTGGTGAACCACGTGTAATAGACTTCGCGTCCATCTTCCTCAACCGGTCCCGGGCCGGGCCGCATGATCTCGGGTGTCTCGAAGGTGCGCTCGGTCAGCAGGGCCGGCGACCAGGTCCTGGGGCCAGCGGCCCAGGACCTGCCAGTCGGGCAGGTCGGGATCGGCCGGATCCCACATCAGACGCCAGGCGAGCTGGATCGGATCGCGGCTGTCTTCAGTGGGTTCCGATACACAGGAGGCGAGCAGACACACCAGAAGGGGCAGGGTGAAAAGAGTAAGGGAAAGCACCGGGTGGTGGCGGGCTTTCTTCATCAGAGACGACTCCGGATAGAGAGGATAGGCGGAGTGGAAAAGACCCGACGATTATACCCGAGCCGCGCTCCAGGATACTATGTTCAACGGCACCCCGGTAAACTCTCCTGTCCCCGCGGTCCGTCTTTCCACAGAAGGGGAGAGCGGGCCGGGGCGGAACGATGAAATATCTCTTTCTGGTGTCTCTGGCATTGACCTTGCTGATCGGTGGATGCACGCACTCGATCACAGTATTCGCTTCATTCCCGGTTCGGGTGGAAGGTATACCGCACCAGGGCGGGGGCTCCCTCCTCGGTACTGCCCAGGGTGAGCAGTTCCAGGTCGTTCCAGTTGTCTCCGAAAGGGAATTGATCGGTAAGGCTCATCCGCCCGCGGTAGTGGCCGTCGGCTGAGAAGACATCGACCGGCCAGGTGCCGTCGGCGAGCGGCTCCCCCCGCCGCTGAACCCAGATCTCGTTCCGGGGACCCTCGGAGAGAGAGACGAACCACGACCTCTCCCGGAGCCATATCAGACCGTCGGCGATGTCGTGGCCGAACATCTCCCGATATCGCCCGACCCAGTACTCCGGGATGGTCATCGGCTCGTGCTCGAGACGGAACCGGCGGATCGCCTGTCCGCTGCGGGGATCGAGTTCGGTGATCCAGTCGCTGTCCCAGGGGGAGAGGTAGAGCCGGCCGGCCGTAGTCGTCAGGAGTTCGTCGACGGGGGGGTAATCGAAGGCGGCCTGGGCCGAGCTCGCCCCCAATGACATGGGCGCATTCTCCAGGGTGAAGAGGGTGTCGAGGAAGGAGCCCGCCCAGTCGCTTGTCACGAGATGGGAAAAGTGGATGGTCTCATCTGCTTCATTCCGCCGCCAGGAGGAGACGAGGGTATACAAGCGATCCCCGATCGTGCTCAGTCTTCGCGGTCTGCCGCTCTGGAGCAGGGGGTGATCGGGAGCCATCGATCGGATAGCGAGCAGCTCACCCGCCAGGTTCCAGGTCTGAATCCACAGGGGCCAGTCGCACCAGTACTCGAAGCGATCCGCGCCGACCGCGATCAACCGGCTGGTGGGGTACGACCACCGGAGATCGGTCGGCCCCCGACCCTCCCGACCGAAGGAGCGGAGGTATCTGCCGTCGGCGGTGTAGATACGGAATTCCAGCGGCTGAGAGTCGAGCACGACCCACGTTCCGTTCTCAAGCACGAGGACATGATGGGGATTCCGCAGCATGTACGCGGTATCGCCGTAGGCGATTCCGGCGATCAGTTCCTGTGTGAACCGCCACGGCTCCGGGAAGGGCGCCGTGGCCCGGCTGAGCACGATCGGAACTCCGTCATCGGCGATGCGCTCCTCGGTTGATCCGCCGTCGGAGGCACAGGCGCCGAAGGTGAGGAAAGAGATCACCGCAGCTGCATAGACAGTTGACCGGATAAAAGGGGCGGATAGAGGTTCCATGGCAGTATCCTGGACAGGGTCGGGCACGAGCTATGTATACCGAGGTCGGATTCCAGAGTATCAGACCGTACCCTGGCGAGGCAGTAGAGTTTTTCAGCCGGTCAGCAGTCCGTGATCGCGTTTCACCTGCCAGGCGGTGGCGAAACTCCCGTATGTCCGGCGGGCCAGATCGGCAGCCGGCATGGCAGGTTCTCTGACCACCAGCGCCCACATGTCGGCCCGATAGCTGGGGCCGGATCTGATCCTCTCCCGATAGGTCTCATGCTGTCGGGCGAGTTCCCTCTCGGAGAGCACGTCGCCGGGACGATCCCGGAGGAAGCCGGCGGGAAGCCGGAGCACGGTGCCGGCAAAGCGCGGATCCTCACCCCGGTGCCGCAGGTAGTATTCGGATTCGATCCGGAGGAGATCGATCCTGGGACCACCATGAAGCCGGGCCAGGCGTGTCAGGCGGCGATCGTGACGCAACCATTGTGCAACCGCAGTCCAGAACGCTCGTACCCGCAACGAGGTCTCCCGGGAAACGGCGCGATAGAGACGATCGACGTTGAGCCGGGGATGATGAATCTCCAGCCATTTCACTGTTATCGAGAGGACGCGCAGGTCATCGTTCTCCATTGCTTCCCGTGACGCCGCGAGCAGCGTGTCCTCGATATTCGGATTCTCGAGCGGTGCAACCGCGAAGTTCATGCCGATTCCCGCCATGGCCCGCGTCAGTTCATCACCGCCGGGGAGCGTCGCAGCGACTTCCAGGCGATTAAAGGCCATGCTCAGCCCGCTCCTGCAGGTCCTCGAGTACTTCCCGGACGTGATCCGGCCAGTCGGGGTTTCCATCCTGTATCTCCAGCCAGGGAATGATCTCATGGATCTCCACCTGGGTTGGTGCAAGCGCAAGGCAGTCCGTCAGGTCGGTTCCCCGGTCGCATAGTGCGAAGAGCTTGCTGCGCAGAAGATCCAGACGACCGAGAGTGTGGATCGTCAGCGCCTTCCCTTGATAGGCGAGCTGGATCCGGGTCTGCCAGCCCTCCGGTAGATCCCTCGTCAAGGACATGGGACCGTTGTTCAACCAGCCATCAGAAAGCATGAGTCCATTCTGCCGGCACTGTTCGGCGAAACTGCGGGCGTGATCCAGGATCGATGCGGGTATCTCGGGATCGAGGATATCAAGGTCCCGGGTGTGCCGGGATATGATACCCAGCAATCCAAGGGCGCCAGCACCGATGGCCACGCCTTCGAATGACGCTTTCCGGTCGGCGAGATACCGATCGAAGGAGTGTATGATTTCGACCATGTTCATGGTATCATTATAACTGATACCATTTCGTTGGTCAAATCCGCTATTGTCGCGATAACATGCAGACGAAGGGCCCGCCGGATGGCTCCGGCAGGCCCTTTGCAGAACTGCCTGTCTGCAGCGGGAATACCGCCCGCGGCAGCGCTCCCAGCGGTAGTGCTCCCAGCGGCAGCGTTACCCGCGGCAGTGCTCTCCGCGATATCGCCTCAGCCGAGGATCTCGGCGACCTCTGCGGCGTCGACCTCGGTGATGTAATCCAGCCCGGTCACCTCGGCCGACTCCCGGGTCAGGCAGGCGACGTCGCGGCGCTCGATGTGGTCGAGCGTGAACTTGCGCTCGCCGGCCATGATCTGGCGCACTCCCTGGGCCAGGCGGCTGAAGTAGGTGTAGACACCCATTGCCCCCGTGGGGAGCTCCTTGAAGCGGTCGGCGCCCACCAGCTCCTTGAGCTCGGGGGCGGTGATGAAAACCTCTTCCTTGGACTCGCCGAAGCGGCCTACGAAGACCGGGAGCAGGCCCTCATCGATGTGCCGGCCGATCGTCTTGCCCACCATGGCGGCTGCCAGGGGCGAGCGGGCCATCGCGATCAGCTTGGTGTACGGAGCGCCCAGGGCCAGGCCCTTGAAGATATTGTCCTCGAAGGTGAATCCGCCGGCGAACGCGACGTTCGGTACGAACTCGCCCTTGTCGTCGAGGTACTTGCACATCTGCCAGGTCATGCTGTGCAGCTCGACTATCGGCACGCCCCACTCGTTCATCATGCGCCAGG
>CAYSYY010000343.1:0-4469 GCA_964435265.1 uncultured Gemmatimonadota bacterium | reverse complement strand
GAAGACGTAGGTGCCGGTCCCCCCGGCCAGACCGGTGGTCTCGGTGTCCAGGAAGAGGGCGCGTCCGAGCTCGAAACCGGCCAGGTCCGGATTCTCGAGCAGGGCCGCGAGTACGCCCGGGGAGCCGGCCGGTATCTGCAGATCCTGCACCGCCTCCAGCCCGCCGAGCGGCACGTGCCAGCGGAACTGCTGGACTTTACCCCGTTCGTTCTCGATCTCCCGCCCGCGCAGTGTGCCGCCGTACGGCGTCGGACCATCGGCGATCCTTTCGGCCAGCCGGGCGGCGGCGTAGATCCGCGGCAGGGGCGGGGCCGGGGCGGGGCTGGCGCCGGCCATCGCCCGTTCCAGCCGTTCCCGCATGGCCGGGCTCAGGCGGGTGCCCGCCGAGCGGATCTCACCCCGGTCCAGGGCGCGGGAGAGCCGGTTCCGCAGATCCCGGGTCACGCCCCCGCCTCCCCGCTCCCATCCAGGACGGCGGCCAGGATCTCCAGGGCGGTGGTCTTGCCCTGCCGGCTCACCTCCCCCACCGGCCCCACGCACGAAGGGCAGCCCTCGGGACAGGCACACCCGGCGATCAGGGCGCGGGTGGCCGTGAGCAGCCGCGGCGCCAGATCGAAGAGGGCGGTGGAGAGCCCTATCCCCCCGGGATACCGGTCGTAGAGGAAGAGAGTGGGCTGGAAGGTCTCCAGACCCTCGAGATCCACCTCACGCTCGCCGCCTCCGGTTCCCGCGGCATAGCGCACGCCGCGCCCCCCCCGCCCCAGGCTGGCGTGCCAGGCGGCCGACTTGTCCCCCACGCTGCGGCCCAGATCGCGCACATCGCACATCACGTGCAGCGAGGCGACTTCCTGCAGGGCGTAGGCGATCCCGAACATGCCGTCGACGATCTCGGCCCGGGAACGCACCAGCCGTGCCAGGGTCTCCTCGGGGATCGTCACCCAGACGGCGGTGGTGTGCATCTCGTGATCGGGGAGGTTCACCTCACCGTAGCCGACGTTCTCGGAGGTGTAGAACTTTATCTTCTTGAAGCCGGAGACGTGGGTGAGCACGTGCACCTCGCCGCTCTCGACCAGGTACCCGGTCCCGTCCGGCGGGGAGACCGGATCGTCCTGTCCGGCCGGGCCGTCGGGACCGGCCGCTCTCTTCTCCACCCCCGCGAGCGGAGGCTCTTCCGCCCGTACCTCGCCGTCCTCTTCGACCACCGCGGGCGCGCCGGTCACCCGCGCCCCGGGGGCGGTGGACGCGAAGATGTCGAGGATCCGCACCCGGGTGTAGCTGACGGCGTCGGTGTAGTAGTCGGTGTCGGTGGCCCGCACGAAGGCCTTGCGGTTGGCGTAGTCGAGCTCCTCGACCTGGTACTGCTCCGACTGCACCATGTAGATGGCGCCTTCATACAGCGTCTCGGGGGCGCTGTCGAAATCCACTTCGGCGATCACCCGGTTACCCCCGCTGCGGTCGATCACCGTGAAGTTCTCGGCATCGGCGCTGCGCAGGCTCACCCCGTCGGCCGGATAGGCGTCCTGCATCCAGTGCCAGCGCGAGCCCGCCCGGTTCAGGACCTTCTGCTCAACCAGGTAGTCGAGGATCTCCTCGAGCGGTTCGGAACCGAAGCGTTCCCCCTCCTCGAAGGGCAGTTCGAAGGCGGCGCATTTGATGTGGCTCACCAGGATCAGCAGGTTGTCGGGATTGATCCGGCCGTGTTCGGGGCTGCGTCCGAAGAAGTACCCGGGGTGGGTCACCATGAACTGATCGAGAGGGCGTGATGAGGCCACCAGGACCGCCGCCGAGGTGTCGGTGCGGCGCCCGGCCCGCCCGGCCTGCTGCCAGGCGCTGGCGATCGATCCGGGATATCCGGCCATGACGCAGGCCTGCAGGTCCCCGATGTCGATCCCCAGCTCGAGCGCATTGGTCGAGACCACCCCCCGGACCTCCCCCGAACGCAGCCCCGCCTCGATCTCGCGGCGCATCTTCGGCAGGTAGCCGCCGCGGTAGCCGCGGATGACGCCGCGTCCGGTGCGGCGGCGGTCGAAGGTGTCCTTGAGGTAGCGGGTGAGGATCTCCACGTGCAGGCGAGAGCCGGTGAATACGATCGTCTGGGCGCCATGGCGCAGAAAGATCCGGGCCCACTTGCGGGCGTGACTCAGAGCTCCGGCCCGGATGCCGAGCTGGGCATTGACGATCGGCGGATTGTAGAGCGCGAAGTGCTTGTGTGCCTGGGGGGCGCCGTTGTCATCAATGAGCGCAACCGGCCGTTCGAGCAGGGCTTCGGCCAGCTCCCGGGGATTGGCGATGGTGGCCGAGGCGCAGATGAAGACCGGATCGGAACCGTAGAAACGGCAGATCCGGCGCAGGCGCCGGAAGAGGTTGGCCAGGTGGGAACCGAAGACCCCGCGGTAGGTGTGCAGCTCGTCCACCACCACGTAGTGCAGGTTCTCGAAGAGCTTCTGCCAGCGGGTGTGGTGCGGGAGGATCCCCTGGTGGAGCATGTCGGGATTGGTGACGACCAGGTGCCCCTGGGCCCGGATCGCCTGCCGGGCGTCCGAGGGGGTGTCGCCGTCGTAGGTGAAAGTCCTGATATCGGCCCCGAGGGCGTCGATGATCCCCTGCAGCTCGTCGACCTGATCCTGGCTGAGCGCCTTGGTGGGGAAGAGGTAGAGGGCCCGGGCGGCGGGATCGGCCAGCACTCGCTGCAGGATGGGGAGATTATAGCAGAGGGTCTTGCCCGAGGCGGTGGGAGTCACCACCACGGTGTCGCGCCCCGCCAGGACGTGCTCCCAGACCCGGCTCTGGTGGATCCACGGCCGGGCGATCCCGCGCGCCTCATAGGCCGCTCGCAGAGCCGGATCGATGTCCGCGGGCCACTCGCCGTACCGGGCCGGGACCGCGGGGAGCGTGCGCACGGCGGTGAGGCAGTCCCGGGCCCACGGCCGGGCGAAGACCCGTTCCAGGAACGGCTCGAAGGACCCTCTCTCTTCCCCTGGATCGTTCATCGCGCAGGGCAAGGAACGACCGCCCTCCGACAACCGGCCTCCAACCCCCCCCCCCCCCGGGCCCCAAACCCCGCGGGAACCCCCGGAAGTGTGGGGTGGCCTATTTTTTGCCCCAACCCGGAACGCCACCCCCACGGCCCGGCTTCGATCCCGCCGGCCCCGAAGGATTTTCCATTTCCCGCGACAGGCCGGGACCGGTGACGGTGTCGAAATACTGATACCACCGGTTCGAAGCCCGACGGCCGGTACGCGGTATTACCGGTACACATTCCTCTTCAGGAGGGCGAACGCGATGAAGCGCACACTGAAACTGACCGCGTCGGTAGCGGCTGTCCTGGCCCTGATCCTCATGGTCCCGACCGCCCTGCAGGCGCAGAATCCCAACTTCTCCGGCAGCTGGACCTTCAACGCCGAGAAGAGCCAGCTCCCCACCGCCCCGGGCGGCCAGGGCGGCCGCGGCATGGGCGGCGGCGACATGACCATCGCCCAGCAGGGCAACTCCATCACCATCACCACCACCCGGCAGGGCCGCGAGGGTCCCACCCAGCAGGCCACCACCTACACCATCGACGGTCAGAACCATGAGGTCAGCACCGGCCGCGGGACCTCCACGGCAAAGGCCGAGTGGAAGGACGGGAGCCTGGTCATCACCAACACCCGCAGCATGGGTGACCGGGGCGAGTTCACCACCACCGAGACCTACACCCTGAAGGAGAACGGGCGGGTCCTCGAGGTGAGCAGCCAGATGCCCGGGCGCCAGGGCGGAAGCCCGACCGCTATCAAGCGAGTGTACGACAAGAAGAGCTGAGGACGGAGATGGCGCGTTCCTCTCTCTGCCGGCTGCCGGCGGCGGCGGGGTTGATCCTGCTGCTGCCGGCGCTGACCGGCGCCCAGACGTCCACCCAGAGACCCGATTTCTCCGGCCGCTGGACCATCGTCCGGGAGCGCTGCGTGCCCCCGCAGCCGTCCGGTGAGGTGACGGTCCAGACCGGCATTCCCAACCGCCTGGACATCACTGTGGCCGACAACGTCCTGACCGTGGCGGTGCGCAAGGAGCTGCGGGGCGGAGCCCTGCAGCGCTACACCGAAACCATCACCATCGACGGTGAACCGCACCCCTTCGAACACGAGGGGGGGAAGGGCACGATTTCCGCGCGCTGGGACCGGATGAACAACCTCATCCTCACCCGGCAGACCGAGATGACGATGGGCGAGCGCACCATGTCCATGTCGCAGGAGGAAACCTGGTCGATCGGGGAAGTCGACGGCATGACGGTGCTGGCCATGCTGATCCAGCCCCCGGGCCGGCCCGGAGCGGGCCAGCCCGGCGCCGGCGGTCGGCCCCCGGCGGGGGGACGCGGCGGCCGCCCTGGCGGCGGCGGACGGGGCGCTTTCGGACCCGTAGTGCTGGCTTTCCAGAAGAGGAGATAGGGCCGGTCGGATAATCCAGCATTCCCTCTCCGCCCGGGCCACGCCGAT
>CAYSYY010000342.1:0-4499 GCA_964435265.1 uncultured Gemmatimonadota bacterium | reverse complement strand
CTCATCCAGCAGCCCAACGGGATCATCCTCGTTACCGGGCCGACGGGAAGCGGCAAGAGCTCGACCCTCTATTGCGCACTGCAGCGCATCTACGATACCTCGCGGAACATCGTCACGATGGAGGACCCGGTCGAGTACTACATCGACGGGATCAGCCAGGCGCAGATCAATCCGCGGGCCGGATTCACCTTCGCCGACGGGATGCGGGCCATCCTGCGCCAGGATCCCGATGTCATCATGGTAGGGGAGATGCGGGACCGGGAGACCTGCGAGATGGCCATCCAGGCGGCCCTCACCGGGCACCTCGTATTCTCAACCCTGCACACCAACGAGGCCGCCACCGCCTTCACCCGCCTGATGGACATGGGAATCGAGCCGTACCTGCTCACCTCGACCATCATCGGCGTGCTGGCCGAGCGCCTGATCCGCAAGCTCTGCATGCGCTGCCGGGAGGAGTACGAACCGCCGGTGGAAGTTCTGGAACGGATCGGCCTGCCCGCCGGCACGGTTCTGCACCACGCCCGGGGATGCCGGGCGTGCCAGTCTACCGGGTACAGCGGACGTATCGGTATTTTCGAACTGCTGATCCCTGATGAAGAGATCAACCGGCTGGTGATCCGGCGCGCCTCCAGCGATGAGATCCGCCAGTATGTCCGGCAGAAGGGGATCAGCCCGTCACTGCGCAGCGACGGATTGCATAAAGCCGCCATGGGCCTGACCACGCTGGAGCAGGTGCTCGCCGCCACCCCCGAACCCTGAAGCGGCCCGGTGCGTTCAGAGGATCTCTGATCCGGCCGGACGAGGTGATCGGCGTGACGGCGGTGACGGTTTCGACGGGTCTGATGGCTGCGACTCCCCGACCTCGACGATCTGAGATGACCACTGTCCCATCATGTTCAGGAAGACCTTGACGAGTTCGGGGTTGAAGTCGGTCCCTGCTCCGGTCTGCAGCACTTCGAGGATGCGTTCATGCGGCACCGGTCCCTGGTGAGGACGCTGGGTGCGCATGGCGTCGTAGGTGTCGCAGAGCTGAACCAGCTGGGCGATCCGGTGGGGCCGGCGCCGGTAGTGCTGTTCGGGGTAGCCCTGTCCGTTCCATTTGAGATGGTGTTCGTAGGCCGCGATCACCGCCAGCTCCATATCACCGCCTGAGCGGAGCAGGATGCGGGCTCCCTCGACCGGATGTCGCCGGATGATCTCCCACTCCTCGGCGGTCGGCGCCTCCGGTTTGTTGAGGATCTCGTCGGGGATCGTCACCTTGCCCATGTCGTGGAGCAGGGCCGCCTCGCCGATCACGCGGACCTGCCGGGCGCTCAGGCGCAGGAACTCCCCTACCGCCATCGCCAGCATGGAGGTGTTCATCGAGTGGATCGTGCTGTACTGATCCACCTCCTTCAGGGACAGCAGCGGCACCAGCACCTTGCGCGTGTACCGCATGGCGGTCGAGAGGGTCTGTACGACCGCCCGGGCCAGGACCGCTGAGACGCGACCTTTGATGAGGGCCTCCTCGTGGAGCCAGTCGACCTTGGCGGCCTCGGCTTCGAGATCGAAGGGGGTGACCTGTTCGCCGGTTTCTTCTCCGGTTTCGAGGAGCCCGAACCGGATGTTCGGGAACTGGATCGGGGCCGCGGTGAGGGAATCGGAGGGGCGGCTCAGCTGACGGGCCGTTTCTTCCAGGAAGGCGCGGAATTCGCGCCGGCTCACCCCGAGGCTGATCTCGAGACGCTGGATGCCGCGCCTGACCAGGTGGCGGCCGAGGGTCCAGTTCCGCATCTCCGGCAGCGGCCGGTCCCGGTAGATGACGTCCTCTTCGATCAGGGAGAACTGCGGTTCGGGATCGTTCTGCAGCAGGGTCTGCAGGGTGTCGGCGGCTTCCTCGAGGGCGCGGTCGCGGGCCGGGTGCCCTTCCCCGTAAAGGGCCATGACGGCGAAGGCGTTCGCCAGCCGGTTCAGGAACCGGATCGCCGGATTCACGAGGTCTCCTTCGGCGGCCGGGCCACCGCCCGGATCTGGGGATCGGGCGAGCGCAGGGCGACCGCCAGCATCGCTCGCGCCCGCGGTTCGTGCCGCCAGGTCCGGGCGATCGCGGCCAGGGCTTCCAGCATGATGGCCGATTTCGGGGCCAGGGTATTCCAGAACCATAACCTGCGGATCCAGACCAGATCCATCAGGGCCTTGAAAACCTCGGGTGACCGGGTGGTCGCCAGCGCTCGGATAGCCAGGATCCTCAGGCGGGCGTAGTACTCGGGATCGCCGATCAGGGCGAGTATGACCGGAACCGCTTCGGGCGGACACCCCCGGCGGGCGGCTTCGAGCCCCTGTTCGATGACCAGATGGTCCTCATCTTCGAGGGTGCGGAGGATGGCCCGGACGCGCCCGCCCCCCAGGTTCAGGGCGATCCGGGCGGCTTCCCGGCGGACCCGCGGCTCGGGATGATCCAGGTATGGCTCCAGGGAGAATCCGTCGGGCAGCTCGGGGAGCCGTCCCAGCAGGGTCAGCAGATTCCGGATCCGGTACCAGCGGGTATCCGCCAGGCGTTCCACGATCAGCGGACCGATCTCCGGCCCGAACTGACTCAGCCGCTCCAGCAGGGTGAACCGTTCCGAGCGCGATTCCGATTCGAGCAGGTTGTCCAGTATCGGCGCTGCCGATTCCACCCAGATCCGCGCGATCATCCGGTCCAGGGTCGGATAGTCGACCGGACGGTAGTTGAGCAGATGGCTGACGGTCTCGCGGCGGTCTACCCGGCCCCAGAGCGCGCCGGTTGCAGCGGTGTTCTCCGGGGAGTTGTCCAGCATGTCCATCAGCCCGCCGGTCCGCCCGCCGGTGATCAGGTTCGCCGTCGCCTTCAGGGTCGGCGGCGCGGTCTCGTCGATCTCGAGACTGATCTGGACGATCCGCTCGTCGTCGGGGTCGTCCTGCCACTCGAGGTCTGAGGCGAACTCACGGGCGGTGCGATCGAAACGGCGCAGCGACTCTTCGTATTCCTGCGGGTTCGGATCTTCGATGTCCCAGCCCGAGCCCATCCGCTGCAGCAGCGCGGCCAGCATCTCGTCCGATTCCGCGTCGGATGGACACTCCTCGGAGGTCTCCGTGAGCAGGGCCAGCTTGACGAGCAGCCGCAGGAGGGCCTGGGCGGCGTTCCCGCCCCGCCCCTCGTCGGCGTCTTCGATGATGTCCTGGATGGCCTGCTCCACCGCGGTCTCGGCGGCGCTCTGCCGGTAGGATTCCGGCACACTGAGCATCAGCCGGCGCAGGGTTTCGGGCTCCATCTCCAGGACCAGGCGCGAGATGCCCTCGTGCAGGGCGGCGGGATCGGCGGAATCGGCTCCCCGCAGCACCTCGGATAGCCGGGGAAGGTTGAGATCGGCGAGCTGCTGCCGGGCCTGCTGCAGCGCCATCTGAGCCCCGGCTTCGCCGGCCCAGGGGGTGTCGGCGGCTTCGGGGCACTCCCGGGCCAGGGCGAGCGATTCGTAAGGGATAAGCTCCAGACGTATATGCGGCCAACGGTCATCCAGGGCTGCTCCGGCATTTCCGAGCGGTTCGGTCGCCGGGCCGGGTACGACCGCAACGGCCGAGATGAATCCGGCGAGTTCGTCCGATCCGAGACCCAGTTCCAGGTTCAGGGCGAAGAGCAAGTGGCGGTAGAGCCGGCGGGCGAGGCCGCGGAAGAGTGCCTGCTCGGGGTCGGTTTCGACTCCTTCGACGGTCAAGTGATTGCGGGCGATACGGATCGAGAGGGTGGGGTGGGCGATCAGATACTCGTCCAGGTGATCCTGGACGGATCCCAGCATCGTAGTGATGGCGGGGTGGCCGGGCGGGTACATCTGCCACCGCTGCACCGCCCGGGCGAATTCGACCAGGAAGGCCTGAGCTTCCACCGGCTTGTTCCCCGATCCGGGTGATCGTCGATTGATACGCTACTCCGACCGACGCCTCGTCATGGAAAAGCCTGTAAAGTCTAACAGGCGGCCGGGGATCTGACAATCGGGTTACGCCGGGCGGGGTCCGAGGAGACCTGTCCGTCCGACCATACCGTATCGCGCAGGATCCAGAGCACGGCCAGCGCGAGCACGGCGAGACCGAATACGCCGAGACCGAACGACAGGACCGGATCATACGGGCGCACGAGGCAGGTCAGGGTGAAGGCATACACGCTGTTGACCAGACCGTGCATGAACGCGGCCGGCCAGATACTGCCCGTCTTCAGGACGGCGTAGCTCTGAATGAAGCCCCAGAGGACGAAGAACACCAGCGCGAGCAGAAGCCCGAGAGCGCTCGGCGGGTAGGTGTGTACACCGGCCAGAATCACCGGGAAGTGCCATACCCCCCAGATGATCCCGACCAGCAGCACGCCCCGGCTCGTACCGAGTTTGACCAGCTCGGTCTGCAGAAAGCCGCGCCACCCGTACTCCTCGCCGAAGGCCGCGGCGATCTGACTGAGCGGCAGACCGATCGCCGTGACGCTCACGAACAGGACGATCAGCGCCAGGGGGTAC
>CAYSYY010000341.1:2556-4510 GCA_964435265.1 uncultured Gemmatimonadota bacterium | reverse complement strand
GTGCGATTCCGCGAGCCCGTAGTAAACCGAGTCGATGATGGTGCTCCCCGAGGCGAGGTAGACGAGTTCCTGGAAAACTTCCTTGGCCTGGAAGGTCCGGCCCGACTCCAGCAGCCTCCAGGCGTACCGCATCCGCTCCTCCGGTCCGGCGTCGGAGCGCGGACGCGGGATGCCGGCGCACCCCCAGACGGTAAGCAGGGCCACCGCTGTCAGCAGGTATCTGGCGCCGCCGCGATCGCGCATCCCGGGTCCGGTCTCCGCTCGTGGTTCCGGTTCAGCCGCCGATCTCGGCGAGCTTGCGCCGGACCAGTGCGACGTGGGTGCTGTTGGGGTAGTTCTGCAGGAAATCTCGGTAGGTCGCGGCGGCCTCATCGCGCCGGCCCATGAGCTGCAGGGTCATCCCGATCTTGAGGAAGGCATCTTCGAGTTTGTTCGACCCGGCGTAGTTCAGGACCCGGCGGAAGGCCTCCAGCGCCTGCGGGAACTCCTCGAGCTTGTAGTAGCACTCCCCCGTCCAGTACTCGGCGTTGTCGGCTAGATCGCTCGACGGCGCCATCTGGATCACCCGGGCGAATCCGGCGATCGCCTCGCGCGGCTGGTTCGACGGCGGGTTGTAGAGCTGCAGGGCGTGGTCGTAGGCCGATCGGTAGTCCCCCGCCGCCGCCGGCTGGCCCGTGGTCGGAGGTGCCGGGGGCGGCCCCTCGGTGAACTGCAGGGCAGCCGGCTGGATCTGCGCCTCGGCGGTCCGTTTCAGGCGCGAGACCTCGTCGGTGAGCAGGCTGAGGCGGGTCGATACATTCTCGGTCTTGCGGTCGAGCTCGGCGATCTGCTCTTCGTTCTGAGTGACCTTCTGCCCGATCTGGGCCACATCGCGGCCGATCGCCTCGACCTCCTGGCCGACCGCCTCGTTCTGTCCGGCCATCTCATCGAGACTGGCCTGCATCGCCTCGAGCCTCGCCTGCTGGTCGGTCAGCGTCTGCTTCAACCCGGCCGCGCATCCCGATGAGGCCACCAGGAGGAGCAGCAGGGCCGGGAACACCCCGATTCGCGTACGCATGGTGGATAACCTCCCTGTCGTTGTCCCGTCCCCGCCCATCGCGGGGGAGGGCGCACAAGCGGCGGCCGGCGGTCCTACCGCTGGGGCGGCAGGAACCAGCGCTCGGCTCCGGAGATGCCGATCGTCAACCGCCAGAACAGCTCGTGGTCGTTGTTCGCCGCCCGGTAGCGACCGAGCTGCAGGGTCACGTCGCCCCAGGCCATTTTCTCGCGTCCGATGAAGAACGCCGATCCCAGCATCACGGAGAAGCGTGACACCCGTTGTCCGGTGACGACGTCGTTCTCCACCACCGGAGCATAGAGCTGTCCGAAACGCACCCCGAGGCGCAGGGGCAGGGTATCGAAGAAGGTCGCCTGTTCCTCGAGGGGGCGGGCCCGGCGTTCCAGCCCGATCCCCACCGCGCTGTCGGCCCGCAGTCCGGCCGGGTTGCCGAGGGGATCCCCGCCGGCGGCCCCGGCGGGCACGGTCACCCAGGCCGCCTTGTCCCAGGCGGTCGCAGTGTAGTCCAGGTAGGCGGCCCAGACCGAGCCGAACGACCACCCGGCGCCCAGGGACAGGTTCCGCCCCAGTTCGAGTTCGCCCTCGCTCGAATCGGTTCCGGCTCCGGCCGAAGAGGTGATCCAGGTCACCGTGGATCGGCCCGCCGGTGTCCACGCGGCGCCGAGCCGCAGGCGCTCGAGCGGCTGCAGCTGCACGCCGGCTGTCCAGCGCCCGCCCCGGTACTGACGGTGCAGCCGGTCGCTGGTGTCGACGTACCCCGAGGCATCGAACCGGACCGCCCATTCCTGTTTGACGGCTCCGAAGAGGATCTCGGTCGAGAGGCCGGCGGCCAGGAACCCCGAGGCGTTGCGCCACGACAGGCCGGCGTAGGCGCGGCTCAAGCCTCCGGTGCCGGAG
>CAYSYY010000341.1:0-2546 GCA_964435265.1 uncultured Gemmatimonadota bacterium | reverse complement strand
GTAATCGTACCGCACGCCCAGGCCGGTGCCGACCGTGCCGGTGGTGTGGATCTCGAATTCGTTCACGGTGAGCCGCTGGAGCCCGCCGCTCAGGGCGATCCCGGCGCCAAGGGGCAGGATGATACCCGCCTGACGGGGTCCGCTGGAGTTGATTGTCCCCGTCTCGCCGCCGTAGCTGCCCTTCAGACGGCCCAGTTCCCAGGTGACGGAGAAGAGCACCCGTTCGGCCAGGGCGGTGAGGGCCGGGTTGCCGGCACCCACCGCGGCCGGTTCCCCCCCCCAGGGAGCGATCGCGGAGAGGCCGCCCAGCGCCAGGGCGCGCGGCGGCGCGGTCGGGAGCGGCTCACCGAACCAGCGGATCCCGAAGGCGGTCTGGCCGCGGGCGGGCGCCGTGAGAGCGCCGATGAGCAGCAAGACGGCCGGGACCAGCCGGAACGAGACACGCCGGGGAATCATCGGTTCCCTCCCCGCGGCTGGGAGTAGACGATCTCCAGCCTGGCCCGCCGGTCCGGCGACGCCCCCCCCCGGAGCCTGAGGTAGCCGATATCGGTGACCTCCTGAGAAGCCAGCAGGAGCAGCTCCAGGACCGGCCCGCCGGCCAGGATCCCCACCGCCACCGTCGGGGTGACGTTGATCGCGCCGGTGGTGTCCAGGACCCCGATCGAGACGGCATAGCTCACCGTGCCCTCCTGGAAGACCGGACCGGCATGGACGTTCCAGGGGTCGGGATCGAGCGGCAGGGCGGCCGCCAGCGTGAGCGCTGAGGCAAGCGCCCGATCGGGTGCGAAACCGAGCCTGAGTACGGCCCGGTTCACCGTGGCTCCGGCCGGGATGGCGGAGATGTCGAAATGGAGCAGGGTACGAAACGGCGCCCCCCGTCCGACGTACAGGTCCCCGGGGGGCGGCGCGCCGGGGGTGAACCGTACCAGGGCGAGGTCGGCCGTGGAGTAGATGGTCTGGGAGGTGGCGGCCGTGCCGCCGGCCGGTACATAGGTCAGCCGAAGGCGGGGTTGACGCGAGGAAGCGGAGCCGGTCGCATCGCGGGAGTAGAGCGAGAGCATGAAGGGGGCCGGAGAGAGCGCGGTGACGGCGATCCCGCGTCCGGCCGGACCGGAGGCATCGATCCACGACTGGACCAGCGACGGGGGAAGGGCGATGTGAACGGTGTCCAGCGCCGCCTCGAGCAGAACGGAGCGCTCGGCCGCGACCGACCCCAGGGTGAGCAGCCCCATGTCGGCGCCGGTCCAGGTGGAATCCCAGTCACAGGTGACCGGAGCGAAGCGCAGCGTGATCGGGGAGAGACTGTCGTCGACGGCCGCACTCTGGCCCTGCAGGATGAGGGTGGCCTGCCCGACCGCGGCGCCCGCGGGCAGATCGGCGAACCGCACCAGGAGACCGGCCTCGTACCCGGAGTACTCTCCGACGAAGAGACGACTGCTGCCAGCGAGCGGGAGATCCACGCTCCAGCTGGTGTCGGGTCCGATCGTGACCAGGGTATCGGGAACGACCAAGCTGCGGCTGCGCCCGGTCAGGGATAAGCCCGCTTCATTATCGGCGTTGGAGGTGCAGCCGGTACCCAGCCCCGGTCCCAGGACCGCCGCGAGCAGGAACCCGGCGATGCCGGCGGTTCCCCGTCGCGCTCTGCTGCTGCCGGCTGTTCTCGTCACGCTCTCGCCCCGCTCTCATCCGGTCCGGTACGACGCTGCTTTTCTCTTGCTCTCCCGGCGGCGATCCGCCACCCTCCGGGTACCGGGTACGGCCCAAGAGAAAGGCCGTTTACTGGAACCTGTATGAGGGTCGGCCTCGGGCCCTGAATGCGCCGCCGTGACCCGTAGACGATCAACCCCCTTCGGGGTTCCTCTGTTTACGGCAGCGGCGATGAAATGGGACCGGCGCCTTTAAAAGCCCTTACCCCTGCCTGGGAGAGGCGCTGCCTTTCTCAGACCGCCGTCCCGGGATCGAGGGAACGCCTCCCGCCGCCCTCAGCGGGCGGGGGGCGTTTCTGTTCCCGTTCCCGGCTCCGGCGGCGGGACCTCCTGCCGGAGCTGCGGCAGGAGTTCGTCGACATCCTTCTCCATGTTCTCGATCATCCAGCGCGCTTCTTCGGCCCACCCCCCCTCGGGATCATCCGCCAGCAGCTCCTCGAACCAGCGCCTGGCCTCGCCGTAGCGTTTCAGCGATTCCGCCCAGGCGAAGCCGATGGTGAAGCGGGCCTCGCTGGCGTAGCGCAGGGGCGGATCCAGAGCCAGGAAGTCCTCGGCTTCCTGGATCAGCTCCTCGGCACTGAGGTCCCGACCGACGATCTCCTGCCACCGGTTGTCCCACTGCTTCCGGCCGCTGCAGGTCGTCAGCACGATCAGCGCGGTTCCTGCCAGCAGTATATCGCGTGCGGGGGACACTCTGCGCATGCGTTCTCCTGATCCCTTATTCCTTAGACCGACGGTCCGATCCGCGGCCGGTTCCCTCTCCCGCCCCCGCCGGAGCGGTTGTCTTCGAGGCGGACCCGGCCGGGGGGGATGACGAACCGGCCTCCCCGCGCTCGGCCT
>CAYSYY010000340.1:405-4523 GCA_964435265.1 uncultured Gemmatimonadota bacterium | reverse complement strand
ACCCCAACTTTATCGCCACATCTTCATAATCCGGGGCTTTGGCGTATAATTTTTCAAATTCATTACGTGAGCGTTTTCGTTGTCCCAAATTTTCATAAACCAGCGCGCGTTCATATCGCAGTGCCCGAAGCAGTTCATCTTACCGGCCTTTTTTCCGTCTCAGCGCTTTTGTCAAAACATCGCGGCCGGCAGCAAAAAGCTTTAAGTTTCTTAGTGCCTTTGCTTTATAAAGAAAAAGAGCAGCATGAACTTCGGATTCGTTATCCACACCTTCGGCCAGTTGTATAATTTTTTTATTGACTTTCGTGTCACCAGATTTTGACTCCATCAGGATCTCGGCAAGGGAGAGCTTGATAACAACATCCTCCGGTTCCATACGCCGAAGCCGATTCAGACATTCTATGGCATCCTCCCATTTTTCCTGGCTTTGACAAACTTCAACCAGACCCAAAAGCACGCCTCTGATGTTCGGCTCAACATGTACTGAAATTTCTTCAGTAATAAGTAAGCTCATGGTCGCAGATATTCCGTATTTGTCGAAATATCGGTTCAGCGCTTTTGAATGTTCGGCGGCCTTGGACAAATACTCTGATGCTTTATCAAATTGACTATTTTTAAGGGCCAAGAAACCTGCCAAATACGCACCGTCAGCCAGATGAGTTGCTTTTTTTAGATGTCTCAGCGCTTTATCTTCATTTTCTAAAACAAGTTCACGGCACCCGTCAACAAGCGCCTCTTCATCATCCGGAGTAATAAGTCGTTTAAAAAAGCCCATTTTTAGCCGGTCTTCCGGTCGAACAATAGGCTGAATATCTATTATTTGAGAGGAATTTCTGCTGGAAGATTTATCTGAAGGTAAGGTAGAGGTATAAAAAAGACCGGTGCCGGCAATGCCCACGGTTGCTCGTTTGCCTCTTGAGCCCACAGTAAATTTTGCACCCCGGGGACCGAAGGACAGCGATCCTCCGGACTTCTCAGGTTCAGCGTCAATCCAGGCGCAATTTTGATTCGTCTCCAGAATCGAAAACCCATTTTAATAGATAGCCCTTGTTATTCGTTTTGCTCCTCTCCGCCTTGTTTCGTTTCTTTTTGGTATCTTTCTAATTCTTTTCGCTTACTAGGGAATATTTCCATCAAAATTTGGACATCATCTTCATTCGCAGGAAATGCCTCTTCTCCTAAATGCTTCAGTTGAGGTTCTCCTCCAATTTGGTGGAGCCACTTGCCGAGACGGCGTTTTATGTCGATAGAGGTCGAATTGCATAAAGCACTAAGAATGGACCTTGCGAGAAGACTTTTATCAGATGCGGTTACAAACAGCGAATTTATTTCAGCAGCAACTTCAATAACAGTATTTTGAGTTTTAGGGATATCATCTTTTGAATAAAGTGAAGGGATAGTTTTTAAGAAAAATTCACCCTTGAGGTTTTTGCCCAGGTTTACGGCTTGGCTCCACAGCCTGTCCTTGTGATCATCGGGGATATCTTCATATTCGAGGCACACATGTAGTATTTCTTCACATATGTCGCTGCTCATACCATGTAACCATATCGCCAAGGCTCGATCTGGTTCATCTTCTGGCCCAATCATATTGTTTGATAGTATGGAGGTTGTTGTTTGTAATAACTGCTCATGGGTTAAAAACGCCACAATATGCTGCCATGTTGTTTTTAGATCGTTGAAGGCAGTATCCTCGTCTGAATTAATGCCGTTCATGAGGTTTGCTATGTCCTCAGGTACAGGAGCTTCCTCGAATGATTTCAGGCATCTTGCCGATGCCTCTCTATGATTGGGCCATAAATCACATGCAAGCTTCACAAGTCGAGTAATATTTCCTTCTGCAGGAACCGCGCCATTCTCGACCATTTTAGTTAAAGAAATTAATACTCCATCCATGTCTTGTTGCGCAGGATTGTTTGTCGCAATGCTCACTCCGTTATTGAAGATTGTTGTCATATTGATACCCTGGAGTTTATCAGGCCAATGATAAGCGATTGCCTTATGCAGCCAGGCAACCTGACCGTGCGCCGACTGTTCGCCCGAGTTAAGCAATTTAACATCCTTAGCAAAGGCTTCTCCAATGGTTTCGGTTTCCTTCTGTGATAGGGCATCGCCAACAGGCCCATCAGTGTATACAGCATCCCTCGAAAGGCCATAAAGATGGGCCACATAGGCATCTATTTCAGCACGGAGCTGAGCACGGTCTCCAGTATCCCGTCGGTCGGGTAGTCTGTCATGGACCCCACAATGAGGTCCCCATTCAGTTGTCAGGTTTTTAGCATCTTCCCGCAGACGGTGACGGATTTCCTGCTCGTGTGCTGGGCCATAGGTGTCGATGGGGGCGGAGTCTGGGTACCAGAAGATGGGAGATTGCCAGCTTTTAGAAAGGTTTGTCTCCCAAAGACTGGCGAAATCCTGTATTGTGCAAACAAGACGTGAACCTCGTGCTACGATGCCTCCGACTAAAGCATCAAATGATTTCATATCAGGAACAGGAATCTCACACACTTCAGATGGAACAAGGTTTATCGAGAACTTCAGTCTGGCAACGAAATCAAAGATGAACGAAGACATAATTCCCAAAAGGAATGTTTGTGCTTGCAAAGAAGGAACTTCATAAAAAACTCTTTTCTTGCCAGAATCAACCAAGACATTATATAGAGAATAAGAAGAAAAAACTCCTTGTGGTATTATACTTGACAGTATTGTTCGCTCATTTGTAGATGCGGCAACGCGCCTATATGATAATCTATAATTTTCGTACCAGAAACGATTATCGCCCTGCAAGTCCTTATTAGCCAGAAATTCTCTTCCAGAAGTTTCTTCGATCCACATTGTGGGTTGAGAGAAAAATGAATCAAATTGATTTATCATTTTCCCTTCCCACAATACTATACCGGAACCTTCAACAACCGAAATTACTCCTGCTTTGCTGGCCTTTGTAAGATGAATCTCATCTGAGAAAAACACACCTTTAAGTATACCTTTTTGGGATTTTATGTTGGGGCAGGTAAAAATTTTAGAACAAATACTCACATCTCTTTGCGTTTTATATTCTAAAACACTCAGAGATGAAGAAGAATCACGTATTATACTTAAGGGGACAGAAATAGCAGCATTATCAATTGCTGGTAATCGTTCTGGATTATGCTCCATGAAAGCACACTTAAGCCAATCGGTTTGGCTATCTTTTTGGGTACCGAAAAGCACAAACTTGAAGCTGCGATGAATATTGAAAATGGCACGCCGATTCTCAAAACAGTACAGAAAATCGATTTGGCTTTTCTCAAAAAGTGGTTTTCTTAATTGTTGGCAACCTCGGTCTATATAAATAGCACTTGGTAAGACCATTCCGATACGCCCGTTTGTTCTAATAATTTCAAAACATTGTTCAATAAACAGCTTGAAAGTGTTTACATCACCAGATCCGAGAGCTTTGTAAGTAAGAGGTTGATGGAAGTAAGTAATTGTTTCGTCAAAAGTTTTGCAATAATCATCCCATTTTAAACGTATGCCAGGGTTTTTAATCATTAATTTTTTTGATTCGCTACCAGCCTTGTTCCGTTTGTAACTGCGAAATGCAGGAATATATGCAGAAAAGAATTCTTGGGAATTTGGCTTTACTTTATCCCAGGGGGGATTGCCAATTGTGGCGGAAAAACCACCCACCGCATTGGGACCGAAAACCTCAAGGAACTCCAACGGCCAGTGGAAGAAGTGGTGGCGGTCCCGATAAGCCTCGACCGATGCCAATATATCAGGAAAGACGGGATTTAAGGTGCCCACAACCGAATTTCCCTTCGCAAGCCGTTCGAAAATCCTCTTGTAGTCATCTGTTGGAATATCAGGACCCATCAGGTACGTGGCATATAAATCGGCCAATGGCCGTAAGGCAGAAATAGTCTCCAGAGCTTCGTCCAATACGGCTTTCTGAGTGTCGGTGTCGTCTTCGTCGATCCGTGTGATGGAAGCCACACCTTTGGCCCCCTCTGCTAAAAATCCTGAAAGATCATCATAGTCAAAGAGCAGCCTTTGTGAATCATCCTTCTTTTTACCACCCTTTTTGCGGTCAGGAATAGAGGCAAGCTGTTTCAAGGAACGGATGCCGATCAGGCTGT
>CAYSYY010000340.1:0-395 GCA_964435265.1 uncultured Gemmatimonadota bacterium | reverse complement strand
GCGCCCAGGCGCCGACGATGCTGTCGCCGCTGCGCAGGTGATGATCAAGGAACGTCAACCGGTGCTCGATAGCAAAGCAGTTGAGCCAGAGTGAGAGCTTGGCCAGGTTAACAGCTAGCGGGTTTAAATCCACTCCGTATATGCAATGACGAGTGATGCGCCGCCGCCAGTCGTTCGGGTTGCTGGTAATCTAAACCGTCATTCCCTCGACATAAGGCACTTCATCAAGCAGGGCGACGACCAACCCGGCCATCTGGTTTGAGGCATCCACCAGAAAGTGCCCGCTACCCATAGCCGGGTCACAAACCTTGAACTGAAGGACCTCTTCTTCTGTAAAACGCTCAACCAACGCCGCTGCAGATTGAGCCGCACCGCGCCGGGTACCGGTATCATAC
>CAYSYY010000339.1:0-4530 GCA_964435265.1 uncultured Gemmatimonadota bacterium | reverse complement strand
CCGCCGCCCCCTGCATCATCAGCGGCCCCCCCTACCCCCCCCTCGGGGGGGGGGGGGCGGGCTCGCTGGAGCCCGGGGTGCGGGAAATCCACAACGGCGCCGACGACAACGCCTCGGGCACGGCCGGTGTGCTGGAACTGGCCGGCGCGTTCGCGGCCGCACCGCCGGCCGGCCGGAACCTCCTCTTCGCCGCCTTCGACGGCGAGGAACTGGGCCTGCTGGGATCCTCGGCCCTGGCCGCGGAGCTGCCCCCGGGCGTCACCACGGTGGAGGCCATGATCAACCTGGACATGATCGGCCGGCTCGCGGAGACGAAACTCACCGTCTACGGCACCGGTACCAGCCCGGCCTGGGAAGACCTGCTGCGAAGAGTGAACGGGCATGAGGAGTACGGTTTCGAACTCGCACTGATCCCCGACGGCTACGGTGCCTCCGACCACTCCTCCTTCTACGCAAAGGACATCCCGGTCCTGGCCTTCTTCACCGGCACCCACGGCGACTACCACCGCCCCACCGATGATGCCGAGAAGATCAACTACCCGGGGGAGGAGAAGATCGTGCGCTTCGTCCGTGATCTGGTGACGGCCTGGAGTGAGGGGGAACGCCTCGCCTTCCAGCCGGCCGGCGAACCGGAGCAGGCCGGGGCACGGACGGATATCGCCGTCTATACCGGGGTGGTGCCCGACTGGAGCTATACGGGAGAGGGCTTCGGCATCAGCGGTGTGAACGACGGCAGCCCGGCCCAGGCGGCGGGGCTCAGAGCAGGCGACGCGATTCTGCGGCTGGGCCTGCGTGCCATCCGCGACATCTACGACTACACGTACGCCCTGCAGGAAGGCACCCCGGGACAACGGGTCGAGGTGGAGGTGCTGCGCGACGGCGAGCGCATCACCCTGCTGATGGTCTTCGGCAACCTGCGGGGCCGGCGCTGAGAGAGAGAGGTCGAGCTTCAATGGAATTTCAGCGCGTCTTCACCGGAGCTCCCTGGGAGTCGGGCCTGGCTTACTGCCGGGCCCTCCGGGCGGGTGATACGATCTATGTGACCGGTACGGCGCCGGTCGATGAGACCGGCGCCGTGTTCGCCCCCGGGGACGGATACGCCCAGGCCCGGCGCTGTCTCGAGATCATCGCGAAAGCCCTCGCGGAACTGGGAACGGGGATGGATCGCGTGGTGCGCACCCGGCTGCTGGTGACCGATATCACCCGCTGGGAGGAATACGGCCGGGCGCACCGCGAGTTCTTCGCCGACCATCCGCCGGCCACCACCCTTGTTCAGGTCAGCGCACTAATCGAACCGGAGATACTGATCGAGATCGAAGCCGTGGCGGTGTGTGCGGGAGAGCGGTGATATCAGGAGCGCCTGATCCTCAACGTGATACGGCCCTGGGGATCGGGAGTGAGTTCAACCGCGCCGAGAGAAGCGACGAGCCAATCGGCACCGACCAGATCCAGCGCCCGGTGAGTGGTCAGCAGGGCCAGACACGTCATCCCGGCGGCCTTCGCCGCCCGCACTCCGGCAGGGGAATCCTCCACCACCAGGCATGATCCAGCCTCGACACCCAGTCTGCAGGCGGCGAGCAGATAACCCTGAGGATCCGGCTTCCCCCGTTCCACATCCTCCGCTGTGACCAGCACGGGCGGCAAGGGCAGATCGAAGCAGGCGAGACGGATCGAGGCCGTCTGCCCCGTTCCCGAGGTGACGACCGCCCACCGTGCGGTCTGCAGGGCGGAGAGGGTTTCGGTCACACCGTCGAGAATCCGTAAACCGGTTGTATCGGGGGCTTCCTCCGCCGCCAGCCGGGCGGCCTCATCGGCGACATCAAGGTGCGGCGCCACCATACGGATCGTCTCTTCCGTGCGGCGGCCGGGCGCGAGGCGCAGGATACTCAGAGGATCGAGGTTCTTCGCTTCCGCCCATCTCCGCCAGTGTCGCGCCGTCACCTCGGTCGAATCGATGATCACGCCGTCGAGGTCGAAGCACACGGCATCATATGCAGGGGATGCGACCACCCCGAAGCTCCCAATATACAGGTAACACTGTGGCGGGGTGGCGTTTATGCCTGCCACCCTGCTTCCTGTACGGATACTGGGCGGTATGGTTCCCGTCACCGGCGGTTGACCGGATAGAGTTCCTCCAGGTCGGTGTCCCGACCGAGGCCGGGTGAGGCAGCCTGCGCTCCTGGAGAGGGCAGGGAAGTTTCCCTTTATCATATTAGGGAAACCTTCCCCCGGCCCTCACGTACTTACCTTTAAGCATCTTAGGGAAGGCGAATCGACGCAACATGAGGAGACCGCGATGGGCAGGAAACGCACCGGAGTCAACCAGCGCCTGGAGATCATCCAGGGGACCCTGGACATGCTCATACTGAAATCGCTGGTCATCGGGCCGCGCCACGGGTGGGATGTGCTCTGCTGGCTGCGCGATCAGGCCGAGGGTGAACTTTCGCTCGAAGAGGGTGCCATCTATCCGGCCCTCTACCGCCTGGAGAAACGCGGGCTGGTCGAATCGCAGTGGGGGCTCTCGGAGAACAACCGGCGGGCGAAGTACTACCAGCTCACCGAACGGGGGCACAACGAACTGGCGAACCGGGGCCGGGAATGGTCCCGCTACGTCCGGGTGGTGGACCGGATCCTGACAGCAGCGACGGAGTAGTGGATCGTGACTGAGTGGAAAGATATCAGAAAGACGTGGCGGAACCTGCTGCGGCGCGGTGACGTGGAACGGGCCGTGGACGAGGAGATGACCTTCCATCTCGACATGGCCGTCCGGCAGATCATGGAACGGGAGGGTCGGTCGGAACCCGACGCCCGGGCCGAAGCGAAACGCCGTTTCGGTGACCGGGCCGGCTTCAGCTCCGACTGCGTCAGGATGGAGGAGGTCGAGCGCCGGCGTCGTACCCTGGTCGAATATTTGCGCGATCTGAAGATGGACCTGACCTTCGGGCTCAGGCAGATCCGGAAGTCGCCGGGGGTGACCGCCGCGGCGGTGCTCTGCCTGGCGATCGGGATCGGCGCCACGACCGCGGTCTACGAGATCGCGCGATACACCCTGTTCCCCGATACCGTCATCGCCGATCCCGACCGCATCGTGCGGATTTACTCCGGGATCGCATCGGCGGGTCAGGGACTCGACAAGTATGTGTCGTTCGCCTGGCCCGACTTCGTCGATCTGGACGCGCAGGCGCAGAGTTTCGAGAATCTCGCGACCGGTACGATCCAGCCGTTCCATCTCGCCGGTGAAGCCGAGCCGGTGCGGTTGTGGGGTGAGATCGTCACCTGGGACTACTTCTCGACCCTCGGCGTCCCGATCGCCCCGGGGCGTGATTTCTCGGCCGAAGAGGGCTTCGACGGCGGCGGACGGCAGGTGGCGCTCATCTCCTGGCGGCTTTGGAGGAGCTACTTCGGAGCCGATCCGCAGGCGGTCGGCTCCGAGGTCCTGATCAACGGTGAGCCCTTCACCGTCATCGGCGTCGCCGATCGGCGCTACAACGGCGCCATGGTTGGGATCCAGAGCGACCTCTACGTGCCGATGGCGACCCACCCGGTAACCATCCCGGGAGGGGAGGAGCAGTTCCTGGAGCGTGACTCGCACTGGCTCCTCGCCGTGATCGGCCGGCTCGCACCGGGGGTGGGCTTCGAGCAGGCCCGGGCCGAGGTCGAGGCCTTCGCGCTTCAGCTGCAGGAGGAATACCCCGAGACCAATACCGGTGTGACGGCCTCGGTGGTGCGGGAGCGGGAATCACGTCTGCACCCGATCATCCGGGACCAGTTCTCGATGCTGGTGAACCTGATCGCAGTCGTGGTCGGTCTGATCCTGCTGCTGACCTGTGCCAACGTAGCCGGGCTCCTGCTGGCACGCTCCTCGGCCCGGCGGCGCGAGATCGGCATCCGCCTCTCGCTGGGCGCCGAACGGGGGCGGGTGGTCCGCCAGGTCCTGACCGAGAGTGTTCTCCTGGCGCTCCTGGCCGGGGTGCTGGGCTACCTCATGGCCCAGAGCACCGGACCACTGTTGCGTTCGATCATGCCGCCGATCGATTTCCCCTTCGAACTGGGTCTCCGGTCGAGTCCGGCTTCGATCCCCTTCGTCTTTGTGATCGCCCTGGCGGCCGGGATCCTCTTCGGTCTCACGCCGGCCATGGAGGTCACCCGGCAGGATCTGGTCTCGACCCTGACGACGGGACGGGTGACGGCCGGTCGGCGCTCCCGCCGCCTGCGCCGGCTGATGGTATCGATCCAGGTGGCCGTCTCGATGGTCCTGCTGGTGCTGACCGGGATGGCCGTGCGCAGCCTGGGCAACGCCCGCGATATCGACGTCGGTTTCGAACCCGGGGATATCATCTGCGCGACCATCTTCACCGATCTGCAGGGCTACGACGAGACGCGGGCCGGGCAGTACCACGCCCGCGTCGCCGAGCAGCTGCGCACGCTGCCGGGAGTGCGGGCGGTGGCAACGGGATTCGTCAACCAGTTGGCTCCGACCATCAACGCCACCCTCGTCGTGCCGGAAGGCTGGGAAGACGCGTGCCGTGC
>CAYSYY010000338.1:1677-4538 GCA_964435265.1 uncultured Gemmatimonadota bacterium | reverse complement strand
TCGGTTCGACGATGGAGAACATCCCCGCCTGGCCCTCGATCCACTCCTTGAGCAGGGGCAGGTTGCGCCCCAGGATGGCCCGGGTGCGCTCGAGGATGTGCCGCCGCCGCTCCGGTTCCAGGGCGTGGCGGGCCAGCACCTCGGCCACCCGCGAGGCCGCGATGGTGGAGTAGTCGTGGTAGGACCAGATATCGGTGATCAGCCCGGCTTCGGGGCTGACCGCCCAGCCGATGCGCAGCCCGGGCAGACCGTACGCCTTAGAGAGCCCCGAGGTGATGATCAGACGGTCGTACCGGCCCCAGAAGCTGGGGGTTTCGGGGCCGGCGACCTCGGCGCCGCGGTAGATCTCATCGGCCAGGATCCAGGCCCCGACCCGCTCCGCGGCCGTCACCACGGCCTCCAGGAGGGGAGCGGCGAAGAGCAGCCCGGTGGGATTGTTCGGGTTGGTGATGATGATGAGCCGGGTCCGGTCCGTAACCAGCTCGTCGAGCTCGCCTACATCGGGGATCCAGCCGTTGTCTTCGGTCAGCATCCACGGCCGGACGGCCGCCCCCCAGGCTTCGACCAGCCCCGGCGTCTGCATGTAGTAGGGGAGCATGATCACGACCTCGTCGCCGGGCTCGACCAGCCGCAGGGTGGTCAGGAAGTTGGCCTCGGCGCCGCCGTGGGTGACGAGGATGTCGGCGATCTCCGATCCGGGGTAGATGGCCGCGATATGAGCCCGGAGCCCCTCGTCGCCGTTCCCCTGGGCATATCCCAGACCGATCCCGCGCAGCTCCTCTATTGCCATAGGGCCGTCGCCGCCCGGCATCTCGAGCAGCTCCCCGACGGTGAGAGGATGCACCCCGCTCTCGGAGAGGTTGAAACTGACCTTGTGCTCATAGGTGGACTGCCACCGTTCCATCACGAAAGGCTTTATGTGCATCGTTACTCACTCCCCCTGGATCGTCGCCATGGATCGCCCTGGATCGGATCAGCAGCTGGTCCTTGCGGATCGTCCCGGATCGGATCAGCCGCCGTCGTACACAGATCGTACTCAGGAGCACAGTAGCGGCTCGGGTGCACCGGGTCAGGTGGAAAAACGAGTTCGATCCGAATCCCGGCTTATTGACCGGCCCGGCGGGCCGGGAGTAGAGTGAGGCCTCTTTCACCGTGCCCGCCCGCACCAGACCCGCCCGGGGAAAGGATGCCGATGATGGGAATCCGCAGCACCGTATCTCTGTTCACGGCCGGCCTGGCCGTGGCCGCTCTGACCGTGCCGACCGCTCCCGTGTCCGCCCAGCAGAAACGCCCGATCACGCCCCGGGACCTGTGGGCGATGGGGCGGGTGGGCGCGCCGGTGGTGAGTCCCGACGGCCGCCGGGCGGCCTACCCCGTGACCTGGTACGATATCGAGGCCGACCGCGGGAACAGCGATATCTGGATGGTACCGCTGGCGGGCGGTGAGGCGGTGCGGATGACCTCCTCGCCCGGCACCGACACCTCCCCCGCCTGGTCCCCCGACGGCCGGTGGCTCGCGTTCGTCTCCACCCGGGGCGGTGACGGTGCCCAGATCTATCTTCTCCCCACCGGCGGCGGGGAGGCCCGGCGCCTGACCAGTCTGGAGGGCGGCGCCTCGGGACCGGTCTGGTCGGCCGACGGTACGAAGATCGTCTTCACCAGCGAGGTCTGGCCGGCCCGGGACGAGGGTGCGGCCCGCCTGCGCGCCCTGGCCGAGGGACCCACCGGAGCCCGGATCTACGATGAGCTCATGTACCGGCACTGGGATGCGTGGGAGGACGGGATGCGCAGCCACGTCTTCATCATCGACGTGGCCTCGGGCCGGACCCGCGATCTCACCCCCGGCCCCTTTGACACCCCGCCGATCGCCCTGGGCGGTTTCCAGGACTACAGCCTGAGCCCCGACGGCACCGAGCTCGCGTTTGTGCGCAACATCGACGTGCCCACCGCGGTCGGCACCGGGAACGACATCTGGCTGGCGGATGTGAGTGGGGGGGAACCCCGGTTGCTGACCGAGAGCGACGCCAACGACACCTCGCCGGTCTACAGCCCCGACGGCCGTTTCATCGCCTACCTGGCCATGCGGCGACCCGGCTTCGAGGCCGACCGCACCCGGCTCGTGCTCTACGACCGGCGCAGCGGTGAGCACCACACCCTGACCGAAGAGCTCGACCGTTCGGTGAACTCCTTCGTCTGGTCATCCGACTCCCGGTTCCTCCTCTTCGACTGCACCGACCGGATCTGGAACAGCATCTGGAGGGTCGGGATCGATACCGGTGAGATCACCCAGCTCACCCGGCAGCGGTATTACAGCGGCTTTGCGCTGACCCCCGACGGCCGTCAGATCGTGGCGGCGGGGCAGGCCAGCGATCAGCCCACCGAGCTCTACCTGCTCGACGCCGACGGCCGTGAGGTGCGCCGGCTGACCCGTACCAACGACGCCCTGCTCGCCCGGCTCGATCTCGCTCCGGCCGAGACTTTCACCTTCACCGGCGCCCGGGGGGCTGAGATCGAGGGATTCATCATCCGGCCGCCGGCCTTCGATCCCGCCCGCACCTACCCCCTCATCTACCTTGTGCACGGCGGTCCGCAGGGAGCCTGGAGCGACCATTTCCACTACCGTTGGAACGCCAACATGTTCGCCGCTCCTGGCTATGTTGTACTACTCGTAAATCCCAGGGGGAGCGTTGGATACGGGCAACAGCTCACCGATGACATTAGCTGCGACTGGGGGGGCAGGGTATTCGAGGATCTGATGAACGGTCTCGACGCCGCCGTAGCCGCTTATCCCTTCATCGACCGCACGCGCATGGCCGCCTGCGGAGCTTCGTACGGCGGCTACATGATGAACTGGTTCGAGG
>CAYSYY010000338.1:0-1667 GCA_964435265.1 uncultured Gemmatimonadota bacterium | reverse complement strand
GGCACACCGATCGTTTCAGGACCCTGGTGAACCACGACGGAGTCTCCAATCCCGTCAGCATGTACGGATCCACCGAGGAACTGTGGTTCCCCGAATGGGAGTTCGGCGGTCCGCCGTGGGAGAACGACCGCTGGTATGTACGGTGGAACCCGCTGGCCTCGGTGAAGGATTTTGCTACCCCGATGCTAATCATCCATGGAGAACGCGACTACCGCGTGCCGCTCGGGCAGGGTCTGGAGATGTTCACCGCCCTGCGCCGGCGCGGCATCCGGGCGCGCCTGCTCATCTTCCCCGACGAGGGGCACTGGGTGCTCCGACCTCAGAACGCACTCGTGTGGTGGAGCACAGTCTACGACTGGCTGGCCGAGTTTCTGAACGACTGAGGATACCTTCATCCCGACCTCCAGGAGGACAGGACGATGACGACCGTTTCTCATTCCGGGCTCCGGACCCTGACGGGCTGTCTGGCCGCCGGGGTGTTCGTGGTGCTGCTGGCGCCGATCACCGCCGCCGGGCAGGCCCGGCCGGAGGATCCGCAGGACAACCGGATCCGGGCCGCCAACTACGAGCTGGCCGAGCAGTGGACCTCGGCCAAGCTCAGCCGCCGCACCTACTCGACCTCGGTCCGACCCGGCTGGCTGGAACACAGCGACCGGTTCTGGTACCGCTGGGAGAATTCCGACGGGGCCACCTTCACCATCGTGGACCCGGCGCGCCGCACCCGGGCGCCGCTCTTCGATCCTGTCCACATGGCCGCCGAACTCTCCCGGCTGACCCACGATCCCTACGACGCCCAGCATCTGCCGATCACGTCGGTCGAGTTCATCGACCGGGACGCCGCGATCCGGTTCTCGGTCAGGAGCACCAAACCGGCCGAAGCCGACACCGCGAAGGCGGAGGAGGAAGAAGGCGAGCAGGGAGAACAGACCGAGCAGACGCAGCAGACCCAACGGGGACAGCGGCAGCGCGGACAGAGGGGCCAGGCCCGCGCCCAGGTCATCCGGCCCAGCGAGGTCACCCTCTGGTTCCGCTACGACCTCGCCGCCCGGCGCCTGACCCTGCTCGAGGACTACAAGGAGCCGGAGCGGCCGCCGAGCTGGGCCGAGGTCGCCCCCGATTCCTCGGTCGCCATCTTCGCCCGCGATCACAACCTGTGGATGATGGACAAGGAGAACCTCCTCAAGGCGGTGAAGGACGATGAGGATTCCACCATCGTCGAGGTTCAGCTCACCGACGACGGCGAAGAGGATTACAGCTTCGGCACCGCCGTACGCAGCACCATGGACGAGGAGGAGCAGGAGAAGGCCAAGGGTCAGCGGGCCCGGGCGCGGGTCACCTGGTCGCCCGATTCGCGCCGGTTCGTGGTGACCCGCACCGACGAGCGGCGGGTGGAGGATCTCTGGGTGATCCACAACATCGCCGATCCCCGGCCGACCCTGGAGACCTACAAGTACGCCATGCCGGGTGAGGACGAGATGCCGCAGCAGGAGGCCTGGATCTTCGATGTGGCCTCGCGGGGACGCACACGGATCGAGATCGAACTCTACCAGGATCAGACCATCTCGGTGCATTCGCGCCGGCCTCCCACGACCTACGATCCGCGGGCCCATCGCCCCACCATCTGGCTGGGTGAGGACCCGAACCGGATCTGGATCTCGCGGATGAGC
>CAYSYY010000337.1:0-4566 GCA_964435265.1 uncultured Gemmatimonadota bacterium | reverse complement strand
CGCCCGCCGCTCGCCGAAGAACTGGTCGGTATGCCGCAGCACCAGCCGGTTCACATTCGCAGCGTAGGCCAGATCGCAGCCGTCGCGGATCTCCTCGATGATCTCGGAAGGATCGTGGCGGGAGAATTCGAAGAGGATGGTGTTGTTCTCCATGCCTGAGATGCCCGGTACCTGCAGGCTCTGGGCCAGGGCCGAGCGCATCGAGGGACTGATCATGGTGTCCACATAGATCACGCTGTGCTTGGCCTCCCGCAGCCGGATGAGCTGGGTCAGCACGGTCCGGCTCTCCCGGTAGGTGACGGGATTGAGCGTGCCTTTGATGTAGTGCAGGTAGGTCCCGAATCCGAAGCGGTGGCAGAGCCACATGAAGAGCTGCAGCGGAGCGGTATGGGTGAAACTGCGCCCGTTCACCATGATCACGCTGGGACGCCAGTCCTCGCTCTGCTGCCACGGCTTCACCTTCTGCAGGCGAACCTGGATGTTCCGGGTGAGCTGGGTCATCACCCCGTGGAAGATGGCCGAGAGGTCGTCCCGCTCCTCCGGGCGGCTGGCGTTGATGCCCCGGTTGATGCCGACCATGATCAGGATCGCCAGCAGGGCGTAGAGGGGATCCATCTGGAACATCAGCATGAACGCCATAACCGCGCCGAGCAGGCTGAAGTACCAGCGCGAGCGGAAGCCCGGCCGGTAGCTGGGGCGGGCGGCGAAGTGCTCGAGGAAGCTGATGAGGCAGAGCGAGCCGTAGGTCACCATGAAGAACATCGAGATGATCCGGGCGACGAAGTCCACGTTCCCCAGAGCGACCGTTACCAGGGCGATGACGGCCGTGATGATGGAGGTGTTGCGCGGATCGTTGGCCTCGCCCACCCCCCGGGCGAGCACCCGGTTCACGGTCCGCGAGGGGGCGATGCCGTCGGCGGCCAGCGCCTGCAGGGTGCGCGGGGCCACCAGGATCGAGCCGATCGCCGAGGACAGGGTGGCCGCGGCCAGGCCGATCGGGATGATCGGTCCCCAGATGGCGATCTTCGCCATGATGAGCTGGTCGGAGGCCAGCATGCCGGGGGGCGCGGAGTAGGCCATCTTCATGACCACCGCGAAATAGACGACGAAACCCACCAGGGTGGCCGCGATCACACCGCGCGGGATCGACCGGCGGGGGTCGATGAGATCGCCGGAGAGGCCGACCCCGGCGGTGATGCCGGTGAAGGCCGGGAAGACGATGGCGAAGACGAGGATGAAGGGATCGGGACGGTCGATCGTGCCGAAGGGCTGCAGATGGGCCTCCGGTACCCCCTCGATCGGGCCCCCCAGGAAGAAGGCGACCAGGGAGACGCCGAGGGTGGCCACCACCACCCAGAGGATGTTCACTCCCATGCCCGCCCCCCGGGTGATCACGATGAGCGAGAGGATGAGCGTGGCCGGGAGCGAAACGAGGCGGGGATCGAAGGGCGTTCCGAGGATCGATTCGATGAGGGGCGCAAGCGGTCGGAAGGCCTCGGCGAAAGCGATCATGTAGAAAGCGACGCTGATCGCCTGGGAGAGGTAGAGCGAGATGCCGATCGAGGCCCCGATGGTGGTGCCGAAGCTGCGGGAGATGATGTAGTACTCACCGCCTCCCTCCACCCGCCGGTTGGTGGCGATCTCGGCGATCGCCAGGGCGGTGGGGATGGTCACCAGGTGCCCGATGATGATGATGGCGAAGGTGCCGAGAACCCCCACGTTCCCGACCGCATAACCGAAGCGCAGGAAGAGGATGGCGCCGAGGATGGTGCTTATGCTGGCCAGGAACACCGGGGCGGTGCCGAAACCGTGGCCTCTCTGTTCTCCGGTGGCGGTGGTGTTGACGGGTGCGCTGCTCATACCGGCGGTTCTGCTCTCTCCGATCCCATCGTGGTCATGGCGGCGACGGCAAACTCCTCATTCCGTGGATGGTATACGTCGCTGTGACGACCGTAAAGATATTGTCTCCGGGCGACGGTGGAGATGATTTTCCCGGTCTCAGCCGGAAGGGTCCCGACCGCCGGTCCCAGTTTCGCCTCTCACCCCGTTCCCCGCGCCTGCTCGGGCAGTCTGATCATGCCTTCTCCGTTCATGCTGCTACCACCGACGGCAGATAAAGTCATGCGTGGTTCCGGCGTTTTCCATCCCATGGCAGACTCCGGCCCGCCTATATTGGGCTCCGGCCCGGTGCGAAGAAAGAGCTGTCCCGCCGCCCGGCGCGGGACCTGACGGAAAGACACGCGATGGATCAGCTCTTCGTACTGAAGGTCCTCCTCTCCTTCCTCATCGCCGGGACCTGGATCGGCGGGGCGACCCTGCTGGCCGAACGCCTGGGCAGCCGCATCGGCGGCCTGGTGACCAACCTGCCCTCCACCATCCTGATCGCCCTGCTCTTCGTGGCTATGGTGCACGACGCTTCCTTCGCCGCCCGGGCGACCCGGGCCGTACCGGTCGGCATGACCATCGACACCCTCTTCCTCTTCGTTTTCATCCTGACCGCCCGGGCGGGACTGAGAGTGGCGGTGCCCCTCTCCCTGGCCACCTGGCTCGGGCTCGCCCTGCTGGCCGCCGGGCTCGGACTGGACGGCTTCGGTCTAGGAGTCGTGCTCTACCTGGTGGCGGCCTTGCTGGCCTACATCATCCTGGAGTTCGTCCTGCACATACCGGCCATGGCGCGGAACACCAGGCGCTATGCGCCCGCCTCGCTGCTGATCCGCGTGCTCTTCGCCGGGAGTGTGGTGGGGGGAACGGTCCTGCTGTCGCGCTTCGTAGGTCCCTGGTGGACCGGGATCTGCTCCACCTTCCCGGCCGTGATGCTCTCCTCGATGTGCATCCTGACGGTGGTGCAGGGACCCGATTTCGCCCGGGCCACCGGCAAGGTGATGCTCATCGCCTCGACCAACATCCTGGTGTATGCGGCCGGCGTCGCCCTGACCTATCCCTCCCTGGGGATCGTGACCGGCACGGTCGTCTCCTTCCTGGCCGCGGCGGCCTGGGTGGCGCTGCTCCATCCGGTGGTGCAGCGGCTCTCGCGCTGACACCGGACGGCGACCCGGTTTGAGTGAAAAGGACCGGCCGTCGGGGAGTACTGCTTCCCGGAACATCTATCCGGGGAGCAGACCATGATCCAGCGAACCATCCGGGCCGCCATCGCCTTCGGCATTCTCATCGGCCTCGCCGTGCCGGTGGGGGCGCAGCTGTATGCCGATCCCGCCCGCCGGCAGGAATATACGATCGTCTCCAACCAGGCGGTGGAGATCCTGCCGCGGATCTGCGAGCTGGCGGGATTCGAGCCGGGGCCGCCGGTCCCGATCGAAGTATGGACCCGGTCAGAACTCAGATCGTATGTGGACAGCATCGGCCGGGCCACCTTCCCGGAGGACGAGTGGAACAGGATGGGCCGCGCTCTCGGGGAGCTGGGTCTGGTGCCGCGTGGGTACGGCCTGCAGGAGGGATTTCTCGCCTTTCTGACCGAGCAGGCGGGAGCGGGCTACGAAACCCGGAAGAAGATCTACATCACCCTCCTCGATGCGCCTGCCTCGATGAAGCAGCTGTCCATGCGGCGGATGGTGATCGCCCACGAACTCACCCACGCCCTGCAGGACCGGGTGGTGGACATGGAGGCGTTGTTCCGCCGGGACCTGGAGAACCTGGACCGGAGCTTCGCCGGTCGCTCCGTCTTCGAAGGCATGGCCAGCATGGTCATGCTGTCGGTCGGCCGGGGGCTCCCCCTGGATGAACTCCCCGACGTCGGCGCCTACATGCGGCAGACCTTCACGCGGGGAGCCGGAGATCTGGTGCGGGAGGGCAGAACCGCACCCCCCCGCCTCGTGATAGCGTACCTCTTCGAGCCGTACGTGGTCGGGTCGACCTTCGTGCAGGAGGTGTACGCCGCCCGTCCCGGGGAACCGCTGGCCGAACTGCTCGACCGCATGCCGGTCTCTTCGGAACAGATCCTGCATGTGGAGAAATACCTCGAGGGCGATGAGCCGGAGGAGATCGACCTGACACCGCTCACCGGGCGCCTGCCCTCAGGGTGGCGGGCGTTCCACTCCAACTGTCTGGGAGAGCACGACCTGCGGCTGCTGGGCGAGATCCACGGTGTCCCCCCGGCCGAGGCCGTCCGGGCGGCCGAGGGGTGGGACGGCTGGCGTTTCACCGCCTTCACCAATGGGTCTGATGCCGTCGCGGTCGTGGGTATCAGCGCCTGGGACAGCGCCGGGGATGCGGCGGAATTCGCCGCCATGTTCGAACCGATCCTCAGTGACCTCCACGGGCCGGAGCGATTCCTCCTCCGCTGCGAAGGGAACCGGGTGCGGTTCGTGACGGGGCTGGACCGGGGGAGCGCGGCGGGAATCCTGGACGCGCCGTTCCCTTCGCCCTGAACCCGGCCCGAAGACCACACCGCCATCTCACCCCTGCAGGTGGAACCGGCGGTATTATATTCCCGACCGGTGGGCGGGGTGTGCCCGCCGGGCGACGGAGGCGCCGGCCATGCCCGATTTCATCTTCTGGACCCGCGATCTGAGGCGGGTCTTTCCCCCCGACCACATCGTGCTGGACGGC
>CAYSYY010000336.1:0-4599 GCA_964435265.1 uncultured Gemmatimonadota bacterium | reverse complement strand
CCCCCCGGAGGAGATCACCGAGGAAGATCGCGCCGAGATACGAGCCTACCATGACGAAATGCTCGAGAGTGCACCTAACGAGGATATTCGGAATCAGATGGAGTCCCAGTTCAGGTCCATGAAGTTCCCGGAGCACAAGGCCTATTTCGGTGGAGCCATCAAGGTGGATGATGTCGGGTACCTGTTCGTCGGGACCACTGACGACTACGTGGTCAGCGGTGAGAATGGGGTTCCTTACCATGTCTTCAGCCCCGATGGGGAGTACCTGGGGAAAACCCGTCGGCCAGGCGGGAGGAGTTCGGAAGTATGGCAGGGTCGGCTGCTTATCTCTTCGGCCGATGCAGAGATCCCTGAGGAGCAGCTCGTCGTCTACGCGATGCGGCCCGTTCCGGTGGGCTTCAAGTACCCCTGACGGTGTGACGCATGGCCCTCAGGGGCGATAGAGTGCCGCGTTTGGGAGAAAGCGGTACAGACGATAACCATCTGCTTTGGCGCATATCTGGCGCACAACTCATGACAGGTGTGAATACCGCAAGGTTCATATCGATGCAAGTTATTGTATTATAAGAAGTTACTGGTGGGCGATAGAGGATTCGAACCTCTGACTTCCTGCGTGTAAGGCAGGCGCTCTGGACCAGCTGAGCTAATCGCCCTGAACCGGCTGTTCGGCGGGTTTCTCGCGGGGCGGGCGCGGTTCGTTACGCGCCAGGATGGCGTACGGGAGCAGCACGAAGTACCCGGCGCCGAGCAGGATCGCGGCGATGGTCAGGGACCAGACCGAATCCCACGGCCCGATGCTCAGGAAGATGTAGCCGACCACGATCGTGCCCAGGGCGATAAGCAGCCACTTGCGGTTGCGCGGGCCGAAGGGGAACCAGCCGCTCTTCTGTTCGACTTTCCGTGCCATGTTCTCTCCTCAGAACGCGCCTGTGCCGCGCTGTCTCAAGGTATCCCCGGCGGCGCGGGGGTACAAGTCCATCCTCCGGAGCCGGGCCGGCGCAGCTCCAGCCACGGCGTCCGGGGAACGATGATCGGCTCCAGCCACGGCCGGGGCGGCAGCTCTAGGATCTCGATCTGCACCAGGGCCAGCCCCTTGGCGGCGAACTGCAGTTCCAGCGCCGCGGCGTAGGAGAGGTCGAGGATGCGGCCCTCGATGAAGGGACCGCGGTCGTTGATCGTCACCACGCAGCTCAGACCGTTCTCGACGTTCCAGATCCGAGCCCGGGTGCCGAGCGGCAGGGTGCGGTGGGCGGCGGTGAGCTTGTACATGTCGAAGACCTCGCCGTTGGCCGTGCGACGCCCGTGGAAGTCCTGCCCGTACCAGGAGGACATCCCCCGCAGGGCGTGGTCCCCCCAGCGTTCGGGACCCGCAGGGACCCGTCCGCGCCGGGTCGGCTCCGGCGGCGGGCGGTCGGGGGTGCGCGGTTCGGCGGTCGGTTCCGCCGCGGCGGTGCGGTCCGGGCGGGGCGTATAGCCGGGCCGGTACTTGGGCGCCGCGGCACAGGAAGCCAGGATCAGCAGGGCCGCCGGGGCCGTGATGCCGAACCGGGCCCTCATGGTCGCGGCGGCGGTTCCCCGACGGTCGCGGCCCGGGATCGCGGCTGGGCCGCGGCGGTCCGCTGGCCGGGCTGACGCGGCTGCAGCCGGGTAATCCGTGCCGCCTGGCGGGTCGAGAACCAGGTCGCCCACGACGAGCCCTCCTGCGCGATCACGACCGCCCGGGCCTCGAGCGGATCGGGAGGCAGGACACCGACCTCCCGGCCCAGGAACTGCATGGCGATGAAGGCTTCGGTGGTCTCCGGGTACCGGTCGATCACCCGCTCATACGCCACCCGGGCCGAATCGAGCGGACCGGCCCCCAGTTCGAGCAGCCGGGCCGCCTGCAGCTCGGCCTGCCGCCCGGCCTGTGAACCCGGCCAGGCCGCGGCGACCGCCCGCAGCGAATCCACCGCCGCCGCCCAGGCGGCGGGATCGGTCAGGGGATCGGCGACCTGCTCGGCCCGCCGGAGGGCTTCCTCGGCCAGTATCTCCGCCGGTTTGTCGGCCGGTTCACCCCGATCGAGAAGCAGGTAGTAGGTCCAGCGGCTGTCGCGGTAATCGTGCCGCAGGCGTTCCGCCGCCGCGGCGCTCAGCGCGGCCGTTGCTTCATCGTTCCTGAACCATTCCTGCATGGCGTAGAGGGCCCGCGGTATGAGCGGGGAACCGGGATGATTCGCCTCGAGTAGATCAATCCAGGCAGCGGCCGAATCGGGCAGGGACATCTCCAGGGCCAGATGCTCGGCCAGCAGCAGCAGGTAGATCCCGGGTGGATCGTTGCCGAGTTCATCGGGCTGCGGGATCTCATCGGTGTCCACCGGCGCTATATCGGCGTCAATATCCTGCTGGCGGCCGGCCGCGCGGGGCGGCGGTGCGGTTCGCACATCGCTCCGATTGACCGGTCGCTGCTGCCCCGCGGTCGACCTGATGTTGCGCGGATCGGAGAAAGGGAATCCCTCCGCCCGGGCGGCGAGGGAGCGCAGCGTGAAGTACCGGGTGATGGCGGCGTACCGCCGGGCAGCGGCGAGCTTCTGCTCCTCCGTTCCCAGACCCTGGGTGAATACCTGGTACTCCGGTCCGGCTGTCATGTACATGCCGTCCCGTTCCAGCCGCTGTGCCAGTTCGAGGCGGATTCGGGCCTCCCATTGGGCCGTCACTCCCTCCCCGAGGGAGAGGACCATCTCGTCGCGGGCCCGGGTCGTGGCGCCGTCGAGCTCGATGAGCCGGGCGCGGAAATAGCGGAGCAGTCCATTGAAGTAGCCGTCGGCGTTCATGGCCTCGAGCCGGGCGATCCAGGTCTCCGCTTCGGCTCTCTCTCCGGCCTTCAGGAGGAACTCGATGAGCAGCGGGACCACCCGCTCTTTCTCAATCAGCGGCAGAGCGGGATCGGCCAGGACCATACGGAGGGTCTGCGAGGCCTGACCGTAGGCGCCCTCCGCCTCGTAGTAATCCACCAGATAAAGGCGGGCTCTGAGCGCGATCTCGGGCGGTGTGCCCTCTTCTTCGATCAGCCGATCGAGCAGGCTGGTGGCTTCGTCCCGGCGGCCCGCTCCGACCAGGGCGCGCGACTGCACCAGCAACGCTTCGGCCCGCCGCTCGCCGGTCAGGCCCTCGGCCGCTGCGGCGGCCTCGGCGGCAGCCTGCTGGAACGCCTCGAGCCCGGCCAGTCCCATGGCGAAATAGAGACGGCTCTCCGGAATCGCGGAACTCTCCGGAAAGTTCTCCTGGAGTTCCTGGGCCTTGCGTATCGAGGCGGCGAGTTCACCCTGGCGGTAGAGCACCTTCTGCGAGATGAGCAGGGCTTCCTCGACCCATTTCGATTCGGGATGATCCGCCAGAACCTTGGCGGCGAACTCGAGCGACCGCTGGTAGGACTGCCGGGCGTTCTGAGGGAGCTGGCGGTTCTCCTGCTCGGCCTGGAGACGCTCGTACTCGGCATCGGCGAAATGCCGGCGGGCGAGATAGAAGGTGTTGAAGTAGACACAGCCGGTCGTGAGGGTCAGGCTGAGCGCGAGCCCGCCGGCCGCGACCGCGAGCGGTCCGAGCCTCTTCCGCCCGGCCCTGGTCATGCCTTCCCCCCCGGTCCGGCCCCCAGCGCCTCGGGATCGAGCAGGCGGGGCAGCCACTCCCCGGCCGGCCCCCGGACGGTGAGATCGGCGAGCGGCGTCAACGGGGTCGGCTGGGCATTGACCTCGACCAGGAAGGCTCCGGCGTTCCTGGCGATATGGGGGAGTTGCGCCGCGGGATAGACGTACATGGAGGTGCCGACGGTGAAGAAGAGGTCGGCTTCCCGGGCGGCCCGGACGGCCCGTTCGATGGCTTCGGGCGGCAGCGGTTCCCCGAACCAGACCACGTCGGGCCGGAAGGGGCCGCCGCAGGTGCATTCGAGCCCCTGGCCGGCCGCGCGCAGCGCCCCGCACAGGTGGCAGCGGTCACGGCGGATGTTCCCGTGCAGCTCGATCACCTCCCGGCTGCCTGCTTCGTGGTGGAGCCCGTCGACGTTCTGCGTGATGAGGGTGAACTCATCGAAGAACGCTTCGGCCGACGCCAGGGCCCGGTGCCCGGGATTCGGTTCCACCCCGGCGATGATCTCCCGCCTGTACTCATACCACTCCCGGACCAGGTCGGGGTTCCGCTCGAAAGCCTCCGGGGTGGCGAGTTCCTCGAACCGGTAGGTCTTCCAGAGACCGTCCTCGCCCCGGAAGGTGGGCACCCCGCTCTCGGCACTCACCCCCGCTCCGGTCAGGACCGCACAGCGGCGGGCCGCATGGGCCGCCGCGAAGTATGCGTCGAGATCGGATCGGCTCACGTTCGTCCCGGCCTCCCTTCCGTCCGGCCGGATCACCCTCCGGCGGCCGCTGCAACCTGGGTGAAGATCGCGATGGCCCGCTCGATGGCGTCGGCGTCGATATCGAGGTGGGTCACGGCCCGCAGACAGTTCCGTCCGAAGGTGTGCACGAGCACGCCCGCGCCGGCCAGCCGGCTGCTGACCTCTTCCTCGCCCAGACCGGTGCCGCTGGTGACTATCATGAGGATATTGGTCTGCACCGACGTCAGAACGAC
>CAYSYY010000335.1:0-4617 GCA_964435265.1 uncultured Gemmatimonadota bacterium | reverse complement strand
GCGATATCGGGAGACTGCTGGTGGATCGTCGTGAGCACGGCGCAGGTGTCGGCGGCGAACCCGATCGAGCCGTCGGTATAGCCGATCTCGCGGATCGTTTCGCGTACGACATCGGGTACCTCGACATAGGTCTCGCAGGTCACCTCACCACCCACCAGGGCCAGACCGGTGGTGAGGAAGGTCTCGACCGCCACCCGGGCGAAGGGATCGCCGGTCAGCATGGCGTCGAGGATGGCATCGGAGATCTGGTCCGCCATCTTGTCGGGGTGTCCCTCGGTGACCGATTCGCTCGTGAAGATATAGTTCATGGGACGCTCGTCTGCGGTTAGGCCAGGACGGCGAGGACCTGGCGGTACGATCCCAGCGGGGCGCTGATCTGCACCCCCCGGACCAGCGGCCGGATGGAGTCGAGGATCTCGCGGGCGATCGCGACCCCCTCGGCCCGGGCCCGCTCGCCGTCACCGGCGGCCGCCATGCGGGCCATGATGTTCCCGGGGATGGAGACCCCGGGGATCTCGTTGTGAAGGAACTCGGCGTTGCGGAGGCTCAGCAGGGGCCAGATCCCGGCGATGACCGGGATCGAACGGATGCCGTCCAGACCGCTGATCTGCTCAAGAAACACCTCCAGCCGGTGGACGTCAAACACCGGCTGGGTCATGACGAAGCAGGCGCCGGCGTCGACCTTGTACCAGAACCGGCGCATTTCCCCGTCGGGATCGACGGCGCACGGATTGCACCCCACCCCGTGGAACAGCGCGGTCGACCGGCCCAGGTCCTTTCCCCCCAGATCGCGTCCGCTGTTCAGCATCCGGATCACATTGGTGAGCCCGATCGAATCCACATCGTAGACCGCGGTAGCGTCGGGGTAGTCGCCCAGCCGCGGCGGATCGCCGGTCACCACGAGCAGGTTGTGAAGCCCCAGAGCGTCGAAACCGAGCAGGTCGGACTGCATCGCCACCAGGTTCCGGTCGCGGCAGGTGTAGTGCAGCACCGGTTCGATCCCGACCTCGCGGGTGAGCAGCAGCGCGGTCGCCACGGCGCTCATGCGGGCGCTGGCGCGGGGCCCGTCGGGCACGTTGATGGCATCCACGCCGCTCTCCCTGAGCACCCGCGCTCCCTCGAGGAGCTCGGTGGGATCGCTGGAACGCGGCGGGGTGAGCTCGACGCAGACGATCCACTCCCCCCGATCGAGCTTGCCGGCCAGCTCCGAGCGCTGCGCTTCGGGCACCGGTTCCCGTTCGGCCGGCCGGCCGGAATCTGTCCTGGGCGGGCGGGGCGGTCGGGCCGGCGTAAGGCTCCGGATGGCCTGCCGGATCGCCCGGATATGCTCGGGGGTCGTGCCGCAGCATCCCCCCACGATCGACACCCCCGCCCGCACCATGAGGATAGCGTAGCGGGCGAGATAATCGGGGGTGACCAGGTAGATGTTCCGGCCCTCCACGTTCTTGGGAACGCCGGCGTTGGGCTGGGCACAGAGGGGTCGGTCGGTGACGGCGCGCAGCCGCTCCACCACCTCCAGCATGGCGGCCGGACCGTCGGAGTGGTTGACGCCGATCACGTCGGCCCCGGCCTCATCGAGCACCGCCCCGAAGGTCTCGGGCGGTACTCCCAGCAGGGTATTGCCGTCTGTCCCGCAGGTCATCTGGGCCACCACGGGGAGGTCGGTGACCTGCCGGGCGGCCGTCAGGGCCGAGGTGATCTGGTTCAGGTCGCTGAAGGTCTCGAGCATGAGGCAGTCCACTCCGCCCGCCACGAGCGGTTCGATCTGCTCGATGAAGAGATCGCGCGCCTCCTCCAGGCTGGTCGGGCCCAGCGGTTCCACCCGCACGGCCAGCGGCCCGACGCTGCCGGCCACGATGATCCCCTCGCCCGCCTCCTGCCGGGCCAGCTCGGCACCCCGCCGGTTGATCTCGCCGGTCCTGTCCTCCAGGGCGTGACGGCGCAGCCGGGTGCGGTTGGCCCCGAAGGTGTTGGTCTGGATCAGATCAGCTCCGGCTTCGAGGTAGGCGCGGTGGACCGAGCGCACGATCTCGGGGTCGCTCAGGTTGAGGGCGTCATACGAAGCCGACAGCGGAACCCCACGGGCGTACAGCATGGTCCCCATGGCCCCGTCGGCGACGAGAACGTGGTCACGCAGAAGGTCGGTCAGATGGGGTCGGTCGGGCATGGGCATCCCCCTCGGGATCGATGGTGGTCATGGCGCCGAACGCCCGGAGCCGGCGGGCGAGCTGCGAGGGGGTGACCTCGAGCAGCCGCGAGAGGCTGAACCCCTCGACCGTGAACGAGGCCAGTACACTGCCGACCACCAGGCCGCGCCGGACCGCCGCCGGGGTGACCTCGCCGCCGGCGGCGAGGCTTCCGAAAACCCCCCCGGCGAAGGTGTCGCCGGCCCCGGTGGGATCGACGACCTCTTCCACCGGCCAGGCGGGGAGGAAGAAGATCTCGTCGGCGTGCCAGAGCATGGCGCCGTACCCGCCCCGCTTCACTACGATATAGTCGGGCCCGAGCCGGGCGATCTTGCGTACCGCTTTCAGAAAATTTCCTTCACCGGAGAACTGGCGTATCTCGGCCTCGTTCATGGTCAGGCATCTGACCCGGCCGATGACCTCCTCGAGCGCTTCCCGTTCGCCCTCGATCCAGAAATTCATCGTATCGGCCCCGGTGAAGGCGGTTCCGGAGGCGGCCTCGAGCACTTTCAATTGAAGCCGGGGATGGATGTTGGCGAGAAACAGGAACGGTATATCTTCCCATCCGGCAGGGAGTTTCGGGTCGAAGGTCGCGAAAACATTCAGTTGGGTGTCGAGAGTGACAGCCTGGTTGAAGTCCTCTCCGTAACGCCCCACCCACCGGAAGGTACGCCCCGGACAGGTATCCAGACCGCTCAGATCGATCCCGCGCCGGTGCAGCATCTCTACTCCTCCGGGGGGGAAATCACCGCCTACGACCGCCACCAGCCCGACCCGGGTCAGCAGCGAGGCCGCGACCGAGAAATAGGTGGCCGATCCGCCGAGCGCCTCGACCACCGCGCCGGCGGTGGAGGTGATGCTGTCGAGCGCCACGCTCCCGACCACGAGCAGGTCGGGAACGGGGCCCGCCGCCGTCCCGGAACCCGAGCCCGTCGCCGCTCCCTGATCGGGACCCATCGCAGCCGGCCCGCCCGGCATCTACTCCTCCTCCCCCACTTCGGCCGAGTCCCCGATGTTGAGAATGAGCGGCCGTCCGGACACCCGGGCCCGGGCGCCCAGGATGCTCCCCTCCACGACCGCTCCCTCGATCAGGGCCTCGGCCCCCACGATGGCGTTGCTTACCACGCTGCGGCGCACCGTTGCTCCGCGGTCGATGGTCACGTGCGGGCCGACGACCGAGGCGTCGAGGGTGACCTCCTCGGCCAGGAATACCGGCGGGATGATGACGGCGTTCCCGGCCGGGGGGGGGACCGGGGCGAGACGGCCGAGCAGGGCCCGGTTGGTCGCCAGGACCGTGGCGGGGACGCCGCAGTCGTGCCAGCCCCGCAGCCTGAAGGTGTGGAAAACCGCGCCGGCCTCGAGCATGAGCGAGAGCGCGTCGGTGAGCTGGTACTCGCCGCGGGTGCGGATGTCTTCATCGACGAGACGCTGCAGACTGCTCAGGAGCAGGTCGGTTTCGGTGATGTGATAGAGCCCGGCGATGGCCAGGCGGCTGATCGGGGTGTCGGGCTTCTCGACCAGGCGAACGACCATGTCCCCCTCCATCACCACCACCCCGAACCGGGTGGGATCGGCCACCTCCATCACCCCGAGACTGTTCCCCCCCTGTTCCAGGACCGTCCCGAGTTCGGCCTCGAAAAGGGTGTCGCCCAGCATAATGAAGATGGGTTCTCCGGCGATGGTGTCGGCGGCGGTGAGCACGGCGTGCCCCAGACCCAGCATCTCATCCTGCTCCACCCACGTCATCGGCACCTGATAGGTCGCCTCCGCCCACACCCGGATCTCGTCACCCATATAGCCGGTCACGAAACAGAAAGAGTCGATCCCGACCGCCAGGAGGTCGTCGATAAGGTGTCCCAGGATCGGCTTGCCGGCGACGTTCAGCAGGGCTTTCGGAACGGTCCAGGTGTGCGGCCGCAGGCGGGTTCCGATGCCGGCGACCGGGATGAGCGCTTTCATTCCGCCACCTCCGCGAGCTTCGCTTTCAGATAGTCGATCTTCTCCACCGGGGTCGGATCCCGTCGCCACCCCAGCGCCAGGTAAACGCTGACGTAATCGCCGAGGGCGGCTAATGCGATCATGCGGCCGAGGGTGCCCTCCTCCTCCGGGGCCCGGAGACGCCGCACCGGGGCGCCGGCGGCCTTGATCAGTCCGGCCGTGACATCGATCCGCCGCTGCATCCGGGCCCCGGAACCGGGATCCTCCATCAGCAGTACCCGGGTCGCCGGATAGATCACCTCCTGCACCTCCCATCCCACGATCTCGTTGTGGTTCATCTCGGGCAGGAGGTGTCCCGAGGCGACCCGTTTGGCGTTCTCGCCGATCTGGCCCCGCCAGCGCAGGGCCACCGGCCCCAGCGGCCAGGCGGGAGCGTAGAGGACCGGCCAGCTCTCGCCCAGCCAGAGAGCGATCTCCTTGGCCGGATTCTCCA
>CAYSYY010000334.1:0-4630 GCA_964435265.1 uncultured Gemmatimonadota bacterium | reverse complement strand
CGCCCGCCGGGCCCGCTCGGCTTTCCGCTCAGTCATCGTCCACCCCCTCGCCGGCCGCCGGCACCCGCCCGGCCGCCGAGACCCGCCCGGGCAGCGGCCCGAGCAGGGTGCTGGTCTTCCCGAAGAGCCGCCAGCGGAAGCTGATCGCTTCGGCCGGGCAGCGGTCGCGGCAGTTGAAGCAGACGAAACACTCCTCCCGTTTCCAGCGGCCCGGCAGGTGCGGATCGCAGCCGCCGTGGCAGTCCAGCACGCAGGCGTTGCACCCGATACAGGCCTCGGGGTCGTTGTGAACCTCGAGCGGCATGACCTTGGCGCAGATCCCGAGCAGAGCCCCTAGGGGGCAGAGGTAGCGGCACCAGAAGCGGAAGCGCACCAGCGCCAGCCCGATCAGACCGGTGAAGAAGAGCCCGATGAGGACCCCGCCGCGGAACACGATCGGCTCGTACGGCAGGGCATGAGCGCGCAGGAAGGCGTAGACGGGTTCGGTGAGCAGGGTGATGCGGATCGCCCCTACGCCTGGATCCCAGTTGTAGAACCAGGTGAAGAGAGTGTCGGTGCACCACACGAAGGCCGGGTACACGCTGGTGGACATGGTGCGGTAGAAGAGGGGGATCGGATCGATGAGCCCGGCCAGGTGCAGGCCGGTCACGGCGGCCGCCAGCACTCCGATGAGCAGCAGGTACTTGCTGCGCTGCCAGCGGTTCCAGACCCCGGTGCGCAGGCGATCCTTCGCCGGTTCCCGCCGCAGCCAGCTCACGATGTGGAAGGTCGTCCCCAGCGGGCAGACCCAGGAGCAGAACACCCGGCCCAGGGCCAGGGTGAGGGCCACGGTGATGAGCGCCAGCAGCATGCCCGGCAGGATCTTCCCCGAGGCGATGACGGTGGTGAGCAGGACCAGCGGATCGAGATCGAGGAAGAGTTTGGCCAGCGGACTGGTGTCGTTCTCGCCGATCAGGGTGGTGCGCAGGAAGATCAGGATAAAGAGAGTGAGGAAGAATCCCTGCGAGATGCGGCGCAGGGTGGTGATCTTCGAGCGGCGCTTACGAGACATCGAGGCGCACGGGATTCAGGCTCTCGAAGTCGCTCGTACCCAGCCCCAGCGCCTCTCCGGCCCGGGTGGTGGTGATCGAGCCGGCCTCGAGACCGAAGAGAGTGGTGGCGTAGGCCTCGGCCGCAATGGAATCGGTGGCGGCGATGATCTGATCGCGCCGCTCCACATCGGCCAGGCTCCCGCCGGTGGGTCCGTTGGCGATCATGACGCGCACGGCGTCTATGACGGTCAGATCGCTCGGTACGAACTTCGCCACGTCGGCCATGGCCGGACCGAGGTTCTGGTGGATCCGGTTGCGCTCACCGCCGATGACACCCATCAGGTTCTTGATCGAGAGGGTCAGTTCGGTCAGGTTGTGGTGCTTGGCGATGGGGACGTTGATGCGCTTGTCGGCTTCGACGTAGTCGACGTAGACCGGCCAGCGGCGCAGGTGCTCCCCCCCCAGATCCATCTCGCGGAACTTGCGCGGGTCCATGAAGAAGACCTCGGCCCCCTCGGCTTCGGCCGCGGCCTGGATGCCGCTGCGCAGGAAGGTGCGCCGCTGATCGTTGCAGGGCAGGTCGGAGACCAGCACCCGGCGCGCCCCGGCCTCGAAACAGAGGCGGACCAGGGTGGCGACCACATCGGGATTGGTGCAGGCCGCCTGCCGGGGATTCTTGTCCCAACCGATGTTCGGTTTCACGAAGACGGTTTCGCCCCGCGAGACGAAGCGGCCCATGCCGCCCAGGGCGTTGACCGCGGCCGCGGTCAGGCGGATCGCTTCTTCCTTTATCGCTTCGTCGGCCTCGGCGGGATCCGTCCAGCGGGCGATGGCCAGGGCGGGATCGGGCCGGGGGGGGGATCCGGCCGGATCCCCGATCCCGTTCGGTGCCGTGATCAGGGCCGCTCCCCGGAGCCCGACCGGAACCAGACCGGCCGCGGCCGCCCCGCGGGCGGCGGTCTCGAGAAACGATCGACGGGTGAAGGGTCGGAGCATGCTGTCCTTTCGTTTGCATTATTATATGTGAATCCGCGGACTGCGGCCTCTTCAAAGGAGCCGGTCATCGGTGGCGGGCCGGGAGCGGGTGTAGTATGGTGATACGCCGCGCGGAGCGGTTCGCTGCCGGGGAACGGACGGGGCCTGACGGACGGGGACCGCGCCGCGTGCACATGAAGGCGGATCGATGAGCCAGGTCGGACTCAAGAAACAGCTCGGCACCCTGTCGGTGTTCTCGCTCAGCCTCGGGCCGATGCTGGCCTCGGGCATCTTCCTGTTGCCCGCGCTCGTCTACGAGCAGGCCGGCACCGCGGCGGTGGCCGCCTACGCCGTGGCGGGCCTGCTGCTCATCCCCTCCCTGCTGAGCCAGAACGAACTCGCCACCGCCATGCCGCGGGCCGGCGGCACCTACTACTTTCTCGAACGCAGCCTCGGCCCGGTGGTGGGCACGATGGCGGGCGCCGGAACCTGGCTGGCGCTGGTTTTCAAGACCGCCTTCGACCTGATCGGGCTGGGAGCCTACCTGGTGCTCTTCCTCGATCTTCCGGTGCGTCCGGTAGCGCTCGCGCTGTGCGTTCTCTTCGCCGGCCTGAGCATCAGCGGGGTCAGGAACGTGGCCCGGGTCCAGGTCACATTCGTCAGCGCGGTCATCGCCCTGCTCGTCTTCTTCATCGCCCGCAGCATCCCGGCGCTGGAGGGGGAGAACTTCCTTCCCCTCTTCGATGTTCCGGCCGGAACCTTCCTGGCCGCCACCGGCCTCCTCTTCGTGGGCTTCACCGGCATCACCAAGGTCGCCAGCGTCTCGGAAGAGATCGTGAACGTGGAACGGAACATGCCGCGGGCCATGTTCGCCGCCCTGGCCGTCGCGACCCTGCTCTACGTTCTCGTCATGATCGTTCTGATCGGCCTGATCGGCGGTGAGGATCTGACCGGCACCTTCACCCCGGTGGCCGACGCCGCACACAGCGTCATGGGGCGCCCGGGTCTGGTGCTGATGTCGATCGCGGCCATCGTGGCCTTCGTGGCCAGCGCCAACGCCGGCCTCACGGCCGCCAGCCGCTACCCCCTGGCGATGGGCCGCGACCGGCTCGCCCCGGTTCTCTTCGCCCGGCTCGGCCGGTTCGGCACACCCGTCAACGCCACCCTGCTCACCGCCGCGCTGATCGCCGTCTTCATCCTCATCCTGAGTCCCACCGGGATCGCCAAGCTGGCCAGCGCCTTCCAGCTCATGGTCTTCGGTCTGATCAACCTGGCCGTAATCGTCATGCGGGAGAGCGGGATCGCCTCGTACGATCCGGGCTTCCGCTCCCCCGGCTACCCCTGGGTGCAGATCGTGGGCATCATCACTCCCCTCATCGTGATCCCCCAGCTCGGCCTGCTCCCGCTCGTGCTCTCGGCCGTAGTGATCGCGTTGAGTTTCCTGTGGTATTACCTCTACGCCCGCGAGCGGGTCGAGCGCCGCGGCGCCCTCTACCACGTCTTCGAGCGGATCGGGCGGGCCGCCTCGCCGCAGGTCGACCGCGAACTGCGCCAGATCATGCGCGAGAAGGGCCTGCGCCGGCAGGACATGCTGGAGAACAGCATCCATCGGGCGACGGTGCTGGAATGCTCGGGGGAAGACTGCTTCGACGACGTCCTGCACCGCTCGGCCCGGGCTTTCAGCGCCCGGCTGGACATACCGGAAGAGACCATCTACGCGGCCTTGAACGCCTCGAACCGGCTGGGGGAAACACCGATCGGGAACCACATCGCCCTGCCCCATACCCGGGTGGCCGGTGTCCGGACGCACGAACTCGTCATCGTACGCGCCCGTGACGGCCTGCATATCGAGGGGAGTGACGAGGAGATCTATGCGATCTTCGTCCTGCTCGGACCGACCGACGATCCGGGGCAGCACCTGCGGTTCCTGGCCGAACTGGCCAACCGGGCCGAGGGTGTCGACTTCGCGGGCTCGTGGCGGGAACTCGCCGATCCCGAAGAGATCAGGCGGCTTTTCATGCACTCGGGGGAGGTGATGGAGGTGGCGGTGACGTCCGACCGGATCGTGGGCACGATGATCCGCGATCTGTGCATGCCGGATGGATGCCTCATCGCCTTCATCATGCGGGGTGAGAAGATGATCGTCCCCCACGGGAACACCGGGCTCGAGGCGGGCGATCTGGTCACCCTGGTCGGGGAGACGGATGCGGTGCTGGAGACGGCCGCCCGTTTCACGGCATGAGCATCCCCCCGTTGACGTGCAGGACCTGCCCGGTGAGGTAGGCGGCATCTTCGGAGACCAGCCACTTCACCGCCCGGGCGACATCCTCCACCGTGCCGGGCCGTCCCAGGGGGATCTGCTTCATGAAGGCCTCCTTCACGGCGTCGGAGAGCACGTCGGTCATCTCGGTCTTGATGAAACCGGGGGCCACCACGTTCACGGTGATGTTGCGGCCGGCCAGCTCGCGGGCCACGCTCTTGGAGAAACCGATGATCCCCGCCTTCGAGGCGGCGTAGTTGGACTGGCTCACGTTCCCCATCAGGCCCACCACCGACGACATGCTCACGATCCGCCCGCAGCGCTGCTTCATCATCGGGCGCGTGACGACGTGGGTGCACACGAA
>CAYSYY010000333.1:0-4643 GCA_964435265.1 uncultured Gemmatimonadota bacterium | reverse complement strand
GTTTCCGGGCCTCCGGCTCAGCCGCCTGGTCGGCCGGCGCCAGCTCAAACCTCGCGTTCGCCGGTTACTCCGACAGGCTCCTTGTCTTGAGAACAGCTCACCACGGGAAACCGCCGCCCCGGGTACCGGTACAACCGTGCGATCACCTCCTGACGGAACGGTGTACTCAGCTCCGCTCCCCGATCCGGGTCCGGATGATCTCGGGTACCGCCCGCAGTGCTTCCTCCAGCTTCGCGGCGTCGGGACCGCCGGCCTGGGCCATATGCGGCTTGCCGCCGCCCGTGCCGCCGATCAGACCGGCGACTTCACTGACGATCGGACCCGCCTTCCAGCCGGCACCGACCAGGTCGTCGGAGACGACGCAGAGCAGTACGGCTTTGCCTTCCTGCTCCATACCCAGCACCCCGATCCCGCGGCCCACCCGGTTGCGCACGGCATCGGCCAGGCTCCGCAGGGTCGGGATATCGGGGGCTTCGATCCGGCCGCTCACGACGGCGATGCCGCCCACCTCCACGGCCTCGTTCAGCAGATCCTCGACCTGATTCAGGCCGCGCCGCTGGGCGTCGGCCGCCGCGTTCCGGCGCAGCGATTTCGTCTCATCGATCAGGTGTCCGACCGCGGCCGGGAGCTGCCCCTCGCCGACTCCCGCGATCTCGTGCAGCTGCCGGAGGATCTCGTGGTCGGTGATGGCGTGTTCCACCGCCTCGGCGCCGGTAACGGCCTCGATCCGCCGCACCCCGCTGGAGATGCTCCCTTCATGCGTAATGCGGAAGAATCCGATATCGCCGGTCCGGGCGACGTGGGTCCCGCCGCACAGCTCGCGGGCCCACGAACCGGACGTCACCACCCGCACGACGTCGCCGTACCTGTCCCCGAAGAACGCGAGCGCTCCCTGATCGAGGGCTTCACGGTATGGCATCTCGACGGCCGTCACCCGCACGTTGGCCCGGATGGCCGCGTTCACGATCCGCTCCACCTCGGCCAGTTCCGCCGGCGTGACGGCCGAGAAATGGGCGAAATCGAAGCGGAGTCGCTCGGGCTCCACGAGCGATCCCGACTGCTGGACGTGATCGCCCAGGACAGTCCGCAGGGCGGCATGTACCAGGTGGGTGGCGGTGTGGTTGCGCATGATCCGCTCCCGCCGCTCGGCGTCGATGCGCGCCGTGACCTTTTCGGGGATGGTCATGCCGGCCGAAGCGACCCCCTGGTGGAAGATCACTTCGCCGAACCGCCTGACGCCGGTGACCGTGAAGACGAATCCCTCTCCCCGGATCTCGCCGGTATCGGCGGTCTGTCCCCCGGCCTCGGCGTAGAAGGGAGTCGCGGCCAGTACAGTCCAGCCAGTAATGCCCTGGTCGAGGTGGGTGACCTGCTGGAACGAGGCGTCGAAGAGAGCAACGATGCGGGTGGCGGTCTTCCAGCTTCGCCGGCTGTATCCGACGAAGGTGCGTCCGGTTTCGGGGCGTACTGCGGCGGCGGCCCTCAGGGCCTTCTCTTCCGTGATGCCGTCCCGCCCGGCCCGATCCGCCCGGGAGCGTTCCTTCTGCTCCCCAAGCGCCTTCTGGAAACCCTCGATATCCACGGGGAGTCCCCGCTCCTCGGCCATGACCTGGGTCAGATCGAGGGGGAACCCGAAGGTGTCGTAGAGCAGGAACGCCGCCTGGCCCGGGATCGCCACCGCGCCCGACCGCTCGACCTCGTCGGCGATCTCATCGAATTTCTGGATGCCCTGATCCAGGGTCTCGCCGAAGCGCTCTTCCTCGGTCCGGATCACCAGTTCCACCCGTTCGGCGGTTCCGCGCAGCTCGGGATAGGCCTCACCGAACATCGCGACCACCCCGGGCACGAGGCGATGGATGAACGGTTCCTTCATCCCGAGCTTGCGCCCGTGACGGGCGGCGCGGCGCAGGAGTCGGCGCAGCACGTACCCCCGACCGTCGTTGGCGGGTATCACCCCGTCGGCGATCGCGAAGGTGAGTCCGCGCACATGGTCGGCCACCACCCGATGGCTGAGACCCGCCCCGCCCCGGTCATACGCGATCCCGGTCAGGGCGCTGACCTCCTCGATCAGTGGGAATACGAGGTCGGTCTCGTAGTTGCTCGACACTCCCTGCAGGATGGCGGTGAGACGCTCGAGCCCGAGTCCGGTATCGATGCTCGGCCGGGGCAGCGGAACGATCTCGCCGGTGGGCAGAGCGTCGAACTGCATGAAAACCAGGTTCCAGATCTCCAGGAAACGGTTCCCGTCGGTGGGATCTATCCCGGCGACGTTCTTGTCCTTGGTGGGAGCGAGGTCGAAGAGCAGTTCCGAGCACGGTCCCTGCGGGCCGGTGTCACCCATGCTCCAGTAGTTGTCTTTTTTCCCCATCCGGTGGATCCGTTCGGGCTCGACGTCGGTGGCCTCGACCCATGCCTGTTCGGCCTCGTCATCCTCGGCGTAGATGGTCACATAGAGGCGATCCTTCGGCAGGCCGAGACGCTCGCAGACGAACTCCCAGGCGTAGGCGACCGCCTCCTTCTTGAAGTAATCTCCGAAGGAGAAGTTGCCCATCATCTCGAAGAAGGTGTGGTGCCGCGGCGTCCGGCCGACGTTTTCGAGATCGTTGTGCTTGCCCGAGACCCGGATGCACTTCTGGGCCGAGGTCGCCCGGGCGTAGGAGCGCGATTCCTCACCGGTGAAAACCCGCTTGAACTGGTTCATCCCGGCGTTGGTGAAGAGCAGGGTCGGGTCCCCGGCCGGCACGACCGGGCTCGACGGCACCTCGGTATGCCCCAGGTCCCGGAAGAAATCCAGGAACGCCCGGCGTATCTCGTTTCCCGTCATCGGTCCGTCAGCTTCCCTTTCCCCGGCCGGGGGCGGTGCTCACGCTCCGGCCGGTTCCTCCTCATCGGAGATCAACCCTTCACGCCGCATCGTTTCAAGCACGGCGTGGACGGCATCGAGGGCCGTCGCGGCCGGATACCCGGCGCGGTTCAGCAGGCCCGCGAGGCGCCGGCCCGCTGCGGCCTCGCTCAGACCAGCGTACCGTCCGTACCGGCGCTGCAGGAGAGCGAGCGCCGTATCGAACAGGTTGCCCTCGGCTTCCTCCCCCGCCCCGTACGTGTCCCGGGCGGCGGCGCGGGCCGTCTCCCGGGCGATACCCCGACGGCGCAGGTCCGCCTCGATTCTGGCCGGGGCGTGCTTTTTGCGCCGGCGCCGCTCGTCGGCGAAGGCCTGCGCGAAAGCCTCATCGTCGATCGCCCCCCCGCCGCGCAGCTCGTCCAGCACCGTCTCCACGATCCCGGGTGCAACATCGGTCCGCAGCAGAGTCCGGCGCAACTCCTCTTCTGTGCGGGCCCGAACGGCCAGCAGCCGCAGTGCCCGGACCCGGATGCGCAGCAGGTCGTGATGCTGCTGCAGTTCGGAGCGCAGGACGTCCGGTACGACCCGTCCGCTCTCCAGACCGTTCTCCCGGACCACCCGAGCCGGCAGGCGCAGGACCGTCCCGTCTTCGAAACAGACCACGCGCCGGTCCGGTTTCCCCGGCGGTATGCGCACCTCGGTGATCGTGACACCGTTCATGGGCATAATCTCAACGAAGTGTCTGTCGGGGACGGCACATGCCGAATAAGGCATATGCCGGAGACGGCTCGTACCGGGAACAGGAGGCCGCCGGGATCACTCCTGAGGATCGGCCGTCCCGGCGTCGGGGTCGGCGGTCGCCTCATCCCCGGCCGTCCCGTCACCGGCCGCCTCGCCGGCACCGGCGACGCTCCCGGTCCCGAGCGGAACCAGCCCCATATCGGCCCTGACCCGGTTCTCGATCTCGCGGCTCAGATCGGGATTCTCTTTCAGGAACAGACGGACGTTCTCGCGCCCCTGCCCCAACCGCTCCTCGCCGAACGAGTACCAGGTGCCCGCCTTCTCCAGGCTCCCCATCTCCAGGGCCAGGTCGATGATCTCGCCGTGGCGGGAGATGCCCTCGTTGTAGATGATATCGAACTCGGCCTGCTTGAAGGGGGGGGCGACCTTGTTCTTGACCACCTTCACCCGGGTGCGGTTGCCGACCACACTGGCGCCCTCCTTCACCGCTCCGATCCGGCGGATGTCGAGCCGGACCGAGGAATAGAACTTCAGCGCCCGGCCGCCCGGCGTGGTCTCGGGATTGCCGAACATCACCCCGATCTTCTCGCGGATCTGGTTGACGAAGAGCAGGCAGGTCTTCGACTTGCTCACCGCGGCGGTGAGCTTTCGCATGGCCTGGCTCATTAGGCGGGCCTGCAGACCGACGTAGGAATCGCCCATCTCGCCGTCGATCTCGGCCTTGGGCACCAGGGCGGCCACGGAATCGACCACCACCAGATCGATGGCGCCCGAGCGCACCAGCGTCTCGGCGATATCGAGCGCCTGTTCCCCAGTGTCGGGCTGGGAGACGAGCAGGTCATCGACGTTGACACCCAGTTTCTCGGCGTAATTGACGTCCATGGCGTGCTCGGCGTCGATGAACGCCGCCGCGCCGCCGGCCTTCTGGGCCTCGGCGGCGATGTGCAGGGCCAGGGTCGTCTTGCCCGAGGACTCGGGACCGAAGACCTCGAGGATCCGCCCGCGTGGGACCCCGCCTATGCCCAGAGCCGCATCGAGACCCAGGCTCCCCGTGCTGATG
>CAYSYY010000332.1:0-4651 GCA_964435265.1 uncultured Gemmatimonadota bacterium | reverse complement strand
GGCCCGCTGGAAGAGCTCGCGCGATCGTTCGGTGGAGTACGCCATGGATCAATCCTTGCTGGATTATGAGACGTCAGAGCGTAACGCCGAAACCGGCCGCGTATTCCCGGAAGCGGGCGATGAGCTCCTCCGCCCGCACGTCCGCCTCGGCGACGGTGAGCCGCGGGCAGTCGTAGCCCAGCTCCTCCCGCATGATGCCGGCGGTGGAGTCGGTGAAGACGGCCGTGCCGTCGTCCTCGATCCGCTCGATCCCGTCGAAGCGGTGGGCGCTCTCGTTCAGCGCGATCGCCTCCTCGAGTTCCAGCCCGGGGATCGGGACGGGTTCCAGGCGTTCCCGCCGGACCCGCACCGGATAGCCGCCGGCCAGCCCCCCCGGGGCCGGAACGTGCCGGAGCCGATCTCCCGCCCCGAAGACGGAGTGCAGCAGGGCGAGCACCGAACCGGCGGTGAAGATGTTCCACGCCGGACCGCCCGGCAGGGCACAGGGACTCAGCAGCAGTTCCCCGGCGCCCACCCGTTCGGTCACATCGGCGCCCGCGGCCTCGATCCGCAGGTAGTACGGAGGTAGCTCCTCTCCGGAGGGAGCGCCGGCGAAGACGGCCCGCTGCAAGGCGTGATGGGCGACCATGAGGACCCGCACCTCTGACGGCGGTACGCCGAGCTTCCCGGCCGCCAGCCAGCGCACCTTCACCACGTTCTCCTCGATGTTCCCGATCCCGGCGGTGGGCGCCAGGCCGATCCGGCCCAGCATGCAGTTCACCACGTCGGGAAAGGGCGCGGTCAGGACTGGTCCCGTCCAGCCGGACTCGCGCAGCGCCTGCATGAGATGGTGGGACAGGGTGAAGTTGATCGGCAGCCAGGCCCCGAAACGGGCCCGGCGCAGCTTTTCCTGCGGCTCCGGCGGCAGCAGGTCGAGCAGCCACCAGGTCTGCCGCGCGGCGGTGGAGAGGATGAGGTCGGGGCGGAGGCGGTGCACCAGCTCAGCGACCGCTTCAGGCAGGCACAGATCGAGTGGAACGAACTCGATCCGGGGTTCCAGGCCGCGGGCCAGGGCGGCCAGGCGTGCCAGGGTGCAGCGTTTCTCAGCTTCCGAGGCGGGCAGATCGCAGGCCGTGATCCGCCCGAACAGGGCGTCGGCGGCCAGCAGATCCAGAACCGCACCGCCGAGGTGCCCCACGCCGATGAGCATGATGGCAGGTTTCATAACCTGCCATCATAAACCAACCGGCCGGGGCCGGTCATCTGCCACCTTGATCAACCGGCCGTCGCCGGTCATCTGTAACCTTCGGCGCGACGGGCTCTCCGGAGATCCACCCGGGGCGGGCCTCAGGCGCAGACGGGCAGCCCGAATCCGGTGCGGGTGAGGAGTTCGCGCAGGGCCCGGCGGGCGGCGTGCACGCGGCTTCCCACCGTGCCCGGCGGGACATTCAGGATCGAGGCGATCTCGCGGTACTCCAGACCCTCGATGTCCTTGAGCACGAGGATCTCCCGGTGGGCCGGGCTGAGCTCGTTCAGGGCCTGCCAGAGGCGGGCGCGGTCCTCCCGTTCGATCGCGGCCTGGTCGGGCGCCGGGCCGGGATCGGGAAGAACAGCCAGGGGGAGGGAGGTGAGGTGATGTTCCCCGTTCCGCCCGTTCCGGCGGCGACGGTCGTCGAGGTAGAGGTTGCGGGCGATCGCGAACAGCCACGGCACCAGCGGCCGCTCGGACCGGTACCGGTGCAGGCGGGTGTACACCCGCACGAAGGTGTCCTGGGTCAGATCGCGGGCCTCTTCGGGGTCACCCGTGAGCTGATGGAGGTACCCGTAGAGGCGGCGCTCGGTGGCGCGCACGATCGGCTCGTACGCCTCGCGGTCGCCCGCCCGGCAGCGTTCGAGCAGGGCGCGTTCCTCCTCCCGGCTCATACCTCGGCCGCATCCTTTCCTTCATCGCCGGTTGCGGTAACGTCCGGCTCCACCTCCGCCGCCGGCTTCCCGGGCAGCTCCCGGTCGAAGGCCGTCAGACCGCCAAGCGCCCCCAAACCCATGGTCTCGACCGCGGTGGAGGGAACGATGATCATCGAGCCCTTCTGCCGCAGACCCTCATAGACCATGTTCATGGCCCGCAGGTGCAGGGCCACCGGGTTGTTCTGATACTGTTCGGACGCCTTGGCGAACTTCTCGGCGATCTCGGTCTCGGCGGTGCCCAGGATGATGCGGCTCTGCCGCTCCCGCTCCGCCTGGGCCTGCCGGCTCATGGCGTCCTCCAGCCCCTTGGGGATGATGATGTCCCGGATCTCGACCGCCTGGGTGGTGATGCCCCAGGCGCTGGTCTTCTCGTCCAGGACCGCCTGGATCTCCTGTCCCAGCCGGTCGCGTTCGGAGAGCAGCACCGCCAGGTCGTACCGGCCGATGGCGTTCCGCAGCGCGGTCTGGGCCGAGAGCACCACCGCCTGCTCGAACTGCTCGACCTCGAGCACCGCTTTCTGCGCGTCCCAGACCATCCAGAAGGCGATCGCGTCCACGTTCACCGGCACGGTGTCCCCGGTCAGGGTCGTCTCGGCGCTGAAATCGCTGACCCTGATCCGCTGGTCCACGAACTCCGCGACCTTGTCGATGACCGGCAGCATGAAGAAGAGCCCCGGCTTCTTGAGCCCGGTGAACTTGCCGAACCGGAGCATGACCGCCTTCTCCCACTGGTAGGCGATCTGGATCGCCGGGGAGAACAGGACGCCCAGGGCGATGGTGATGATGAGCACGTCGCTCTCGGGACGCAGCATCAGAAAGACGGCCAGACCGTCGATGGTTCCCAGGATGACCGCGTTCTCCCAGACCTGGTGCATCCGGAACAGGATCGCGAAGGCCACCGCCGAGCCGAGCGTGATCGCCACCGCGTTGACGCTGAAACCATAGCGGCCCAGGTGCACCAGCAGACCGATGATGAAGATACCGATGAGCAGCAGTACGTTGTGCGGGGCGAAGCGGAAATCGGCCCGCATGGTCTTGGCGAACAGATCGGGGCTCAACCAGCCCGGAAGGTTGAATCCCCTGGAGGGAGAGGACTTCTGATTCATGACGACGTCTCCTGACGATGGTGCAGGGCCCCCAGGACATCCTCGAGCGTGACTCCGTAGGCGGCGGCCCGGGTCAGCAGCTCGGTCAGGATCTGGTCGATCATCCGTTTGCGTTCGACCTGGTCGATCTCGACCGTCTGGTTGCTGATGAAAGTGCCCGAGCCCTGCTGGGTGTCGAGGAGCCCCTCGATCTCGAGTTCCCGGTAGGCGCGTACGACTGTGTTCGGATTGATGGAGAGATCCACGGCCAGCTGGCGCACGGTGGGGAGTCGCGTGCCCGGCTGAAGTTCGCCCCGGGCGATGGCGTACTTCACCTGCTCGATGATCTGCCGGTAGATCGGGACTCCGCTGAGTGTGTCGATGAAGAAGTTCACGCCTCTTTTCCCCCGCCTGGACCGGACCGTGGGCAAGTTGAATTAATGTACTAGTATTATAGTACAATAGTGCAATTCAACTGTCAAGGGGGGAAACCGATATTTTTAATGAGTGCTGCTGCCCTGTCACGCGCTTACCAAGACATTACGCCCGAACTCCTACTCTTCCCGCAGGACCGCCATCGGCGTGAGCCGGGAGATGCGGCGGGCCGGCAGGAGCGAGGCCGCGGCCGCGACGGCCAGCATGATGGCGAAGGCGATCAGGTAGACGACCGGATCGAGGGGGTGCACCCGGAAGAGGAGCCCGGAGAGCAGGCGCGCCCCGGCCAGGGCGAGCACGAGCCCGAGGACCATCCCCGCTCCGCACAGTACGAGCCCCTGTTTCAGGACCAGACGCCCGACGCTTCCGGGGAGGGCCCCCAGGGCCATCCGGATGCAGAACTCCCGGGCCCGGCGGGTCACGGCGTAGGCCGTGACGCCGTAGATTCCGGCTGCGGCCAGCACCAGCGCCAGGACCGAGAAGAGCCCGAAGATCCAGGACGAGACGCGGACCTGCCAGTTGTCTTCGGCCAGCGCCTCCTCCACCGTCCGGAACCCGGAGAGCGGTACGTTGCCGTTGAGCTCCTGCACCGCCGCCCGCATGGGAGCGAGAAGCGCCTGCGGGGCGCGGGAGGTCCGGGCGACGAGGTAATTGTCAACATCCGGCACCTGGGTAAAAGGGAAGTAGAGGGCCGGTCTCACCGGCTGACCGAAACCGGCGTTGAAGACATCCCCGGTGACCCCGATGACGGTGATCCACTCCGCCTCGTTCGCGGGGGGCCCGCTCCCCCCGACGAGTCTCTTTCCGATCGGATCCTGATCGGGCCAGCTGGCCCGGGCGAAAGCCGCGTTCACGATCGCGACCGGGGGGGAGTCGGAGCGATCGAGGGTGCGGTCGAAATCGCGTCCGGCCAGGAGCGGGATTCCGAGCGTGGCGAAGTACTCCGGCTCGCACGATACCCAGGGGTGGACCGGGGTGCTCCCCCCCTCGGGCAGATCCATCCCCTCGACGTAGTAATTGCTCTCCCTGGCGGCCCGGCCGGTGGGGAGGTGGGTGACGATCGAGGCTTCCTCGGCTCCGGGGAGGGCACGCACGCGGTCGATCGCCTCCCGGTAGAAGGTGAGCATGTCGGAGAACTCGGCGAAATCGGCATCGTGGCTGATCTGCACCCGGTTGATTCCGCTATT
>CAYSYY010000331.1:0-4664 GCA_964435265.1 uncultured Gemmatimonadota bacterium | reverse complement strand
TCGCCGGCGAGACGAATGGCTTGTCGATAGGCGCGGTCGGCGAGGTCGAAACGCTCTTCGCTCTCCTGCCTGAACGGGTGGGGAGTCTCCTCTCCATCACGAATCTCGCCGATGACCTCAGGGTTGCCTACAACACGGTGAAGAGCTGGCTGGAAGTCCTCGATCGCTTCTATCTGACCTTCTCGATCACACCCTGGACTCACCGGGTGACCAGGGCGACCCAGAAGGCGAAGAAGACCTATCTGCTCGACTACGCGATCATCGAGGACGAAGCGGCCCGATTCGAGAATATGGTCGCCCTGGAGTTGTACCGCGCCGTCAACGCGTGGAACGATCTGGGTTATGGACCGTACGGCCTGCATTTCGTTCGGAACAAGGAAAAGGAGGAGGTCGACTTCCTGTTGACCGAGCGGCACCATCCCTTTCTTCTAGTGGAGGCGAAGAGAGGTGAGACGGTCATTGCACCAGCCCTCAGGAAATTCCAGAATCAGCTCGGAGTCCCCGGAATCCAATTGATTGATGAGGGCGATGGATTCAGGAAGTCGGGGAACGGAACCTTGACCTTGCTCGTAGCCCCCGCCCGGATGTGGCTGCCGCGTCTTCCCTGACACAAGGAACCATCGAGACTTTCCCGGATGTCATCATATACACAGGCGGCTCATTTCACTCGTTCTTCCGCATGTTCACCAGAACCAGCCAGAGGCAGCCGAACGGAATCCCGATCAACACTAAACGGACTGCCCTTGCCAGAAGAACGGGGAGGGTGTCCGTCCAATCCCAGATACCGGTGAGTGTATACACAAGGGCGAGACCAAAGAGCATACCCAGTGTGCCGACGACCTCTCTCGGTCTCAGTCTGAACTTCCAGATATCGAACATCTGATCTTCTGAGCCCGGCATCTCGTACCCCCGATTCACTGGCGGATGAGAGAGGCACTCTTGTGATAATCACCGGATTCGTTCAGGCATTTGACAGTAACAACTGTACCCTGCTGCCATCAGGTGCCTGGTCCGTACGGTCAGCTCAGGATCTCCCGGCAGAAGTCGACGCATTTCCTGACTTCGGCGGCCGAAGTGGATCCTGAGGGAACCGGATATTCCAGCTCGATATCCACATGGATCGGCCACCCGCGGTCCCGGATCAGAAGCAGGATGTCGGCGATGGGGGTTTCGCCCTGCCCCCAGGGCATGTTCCGGTTGGGCGGGTCCGAATCCGGGCCGGTCTTGTCCTTCAGATGGATGCTCACCATCCGGTCGTGGTATCGCTCGATCGTCTCGTTGGGGTGACGCCCGGTGAAGCCGAAGGCGTGGCCGGCATCGAAGTTGAGCCTCAGGCTCGAGCCGACGGAGAGGTAGTCGTCGAAAGAGAATCCCGGTTCGGCCACCTGACCGTGCTGATGAAAGATGGCGTACAGGCCGTGTCGTTCAGCCAGCGGGGCCATGATCCTGGCCGCGTCGCTCGATATCTCCAGGGAGATGCCTTTCGCACCCAGTGCCCGGGCGACGATGAAGGCGTAATCGATCTCTCCCTCCGGCCAGGTGTGACTGCCCAGTTTGGCGATATGGATGTCGACGCCTTCGCGGTGGTACAGCCTGCGCAGGGCTTCGTACTTCTCCATCGGCGGAGAGAGCCGCCACCGATGCTGTTCTTCGGCGGCGCGTTCGCGTGCCTCCATGTACTCGGTCCGCTCCTCATCCGTCATCTCGGTGCCGCGCTGCGGCCGGGGCGGACCCTCCGGGATACCCGCGAACTGTTCGATGGTGTTGCCCATCAGCTCGACCGAACCGAGGCCTGCTTCCAGGAGGTATCCGAGGATGTCCTCCGCCGTGCCGGGCATGTCCCGGTAGCTGTACGAGATGGTGCCTATCTGGACGCCGTTGAACTTGCTGCGGTTCCTGCCGCTGCACCCCGGCAGCAGCAGGCAACCAGCGGCGGCCGACATCGTGCTGCCGAGGAAACGACGTCTCGACAGGCTTCCGAAGGGCGCTTCTCCTCCGACCCGGCTGAAGCTCATTCTGTCATCTCCCGGCAAGGCATGACCTGTGACCCGGCGGGAATCTCTCCTCAACTAATGATATCGCGGACCGGCGATGAAGCAAAACCACTCCCATTTTATCCTTTCGGTCCTCCTGACCTGGCCGCCTGTCAGGACGTACCGGAATCCACCATGCCGACTATCCACCTTCACGCCGGCCGAGCCCGTCGGGTAATATTATGGCATCATGGCCGGAAAGACCGTCGGGCATTACGAAACCCGCATTCAGGAGCTACCGCGCAGATATCAGGTGGCTGCGATATCAGGAGGCTTGGCTATATGGCGAAGGTCATCGAGTGGCGGCGGGAGCCGCAGAGCGATCCGCATACCGGCAGCGTCGAGGTGAACAACGGCACGGGCAAGCCGATCCTCTATGCCCACCCCGAAGACGGCGCCGGCGCCAACTACAGCCCGGCGGCAGCCTGGGCTTATTCCCAGAGCGATGCCTCCGATCTGCACGTGGCCGGTCATGCTCTCACCGTCCTGGTGGGTGGTCTGGTTTCCTATTCGACCTATGCCGCTCTCTTCGCCCGCTGGTGGGCGGCCGGTTGGATCAGACGTTCTCTGGCCCGGATCGCGGCGGTGTTCCTGGGGCAGGAGAGCCCGGCCCGGGTGTTCGGACGACCGCTGGCGACCGATCTGCAGCCCAGCGGCGATCTCAGGTACGAAGCCTGGCTGTCGCTCGATCCTCCCGAACCGCACGATACTATACTCGATATCCGGGTGGATATGACCGGTACCGCCCTGACGTTGGCCCTGCCGGGCTCAGCCGGGAAGAACGGGACGACGGCGAACGCGATCGCCTTCGATCAGAACGGCGAGGTCGATAACATCCGCGTCCGGGGCATGTTCGGGGCACCGCCCGCAACGGATGCGAAGACCGTCACCTATGCCGTCACCGTGCCGGCCGGCGGGGAAGTCAAAGTCGCCTCGGCCGCGACCGGACCGGCCTTCTTCATCAGTGCCGGAACAGCCGTGTTCACCGGAACCACCGGGGTCGTCATTACGGTCTGACAGGAGTCGCAGCGGATGATTTCCTGCAACCGGGGGGCGGACAGGCACGTATAGATAATGTCAATATGACAGTATCGCCAGATCCGGTACGATCGGATCAGTTCCTCCCTGCTCCGATCGCCGCCGCCATCCCCGCCGGTGCCGCGATCCGGGAGAAAGGACCTCCACGATGACCTGGGAACCACCCACCGTGAAGGCGATCGGTAACGGATTGATCGTTCTTCTGGTCTCCGTGGTCATCGGTTGTTCGCGCAATCCCACCCGGAACGGCGAGCTGGTGCTGCAGGACCTCACTTTCGGAACCGTCGCTACGGCCGAGCCGGATACCATACGGACCCTGAGTAGCCTGAAGCGAGAGGGTGATCTCTTCCTGATTACCTATTACGGGGATTACCGCGCCCGGCTGGAGGGCCTGAACGATCAGATCATCGAATATGGGATATCGTCCATCATCCCGACCGGGGGATTCCGTTCCGCGTGCAGCATCTTCGCCGGGCTGGGGAATCCGGAACAGCCGATCTTCGGGCGCAATCTGGATAACAATGCCCGCCGGGCCGTCCTGGTGGGGCTCTTCACGCCACCTGACGGATATGCCTCGATCGGCGTTTCTAACATGTACCATATGGGTTTCGGGCCCGAGGATGATCCCACCCTGCTGCCCCTGAGTGAACGCCGCCTGCTGCTGAACTGTGTTCTGTTCACCGATGACGGGATCAACGAGTGCGGCGTGGCCGTCGCCCTGGCCTCGGTCGATGCGGCTCATATCACCCGGGATGAGAACAGGAAACTGGTCTGTATCTCGTATCTGCTGCGGGAGATTCTCGATCATGCCGCCACCCTCGACGAGGCCGTCGCCATCGTCGAGAACCGCGATGTCTTTGATCAGGATGTGCACACCCTGTCTCATCACATCCTGATTGCCGACGCGGCCGGTCGTTCGGCGATCGCGGAATACGCCGACGGCGGGTGGAGGATCATGGAGAATGAGAAGCCCTGGCAGATCGTCACCAACACCCGGCTGTACGGCATGACCGAGGAATGGGTGAGAAGCCGCTGCCGGCGCTATCGGGTCGCGGATGACTACCTGACCGCGGCCGGCGGAGACGTTACCTGGCGGGAGGGTGTGGAGATACTGGATATGATGTCGGTGCCCGACACCCAGTGGTCGAGTGTCTACGATCTGATGGATGGGACGGTGTATCTATCCCTGCATCGAAAGTTAAACCAGGTTCAATCGGTGCGGTTCCGGTGGAGTATGGGTAACTGAATTTCGCCGTCATCGCCGTTTTTCTGGATTTCCGAGCCCCTCCTGCCGTAGATGAGCCTACGGTGAATCCGATGGACCCCGGGAACCCGGAAAAGTCTCGCGCTGTGAGGGGATCGGTGCGCTCAGGAGGATCAGTGCCCTGTCACGCAACACACATCGTATTCGAGCGGCGCCGTATTTCGACCAGCAGCGTTGCGCCTCCTCGCCATAGCCACCGCTATGCCTCGTCGCCGCGCCTTGCTGGTCGGTCACGGCGTCACTCTCGGAGCTGACGTGTGTCACCCGACAGGACACTCGGCCACGGCGAGCATAGCCGGCGGCGACCGGCTGCCGGGCAGGAGCGCATC